>NZ_JAHKEI010000019.1:0-25550 GCF_018790995.1 Gemella sp. zg-1178 | reverse complement strand
AGAAAAATATCAATAAAAAAATTAATATGTTAGAAAACAAAATTAAAATGTATAAAAGTTTAGTAAATCAACAAATCCAAAACTTACAAGAACTAAAACTAACATTAATTTCTGATGTAGTTACAGGAAAAATAGATATAAGAGAAATAGAAATACCAGAGGAATATAAGAATAATAGATAATTTCTATATATAGTAATAACAGGGTGAAAAATAATGAAAAAGCTAAAAATAATGCTTGATATTTGGGCAGGCCCTATTTGGTGGTGCTATTATGATGAAAAAACAAAAACATATGATTATGGAATTGATATAATAAAAAATGATAAAGAAATAATGAAATTACATCAAGAAATACAAGATTTGTTTTCATCATACTACCATTTAGATAAAGATATAGATGATATGTTTGATTTTGAACAAGAAAAAAAAGATAAAGAAAAAATGCTTGCTCTATTTGAAAAATTAATATCAAGATTAAATGAAATAAATGACGGAAGTTTTGAAATAGATGATAGAGAAACTCAGAGAATAAGAAATTTATAATTTTATGAAAGGAGAATGATTTATGAAGTCAACTATGGATTTAAGCGAAAAAGGCTTAGAAACTTTAATAGTAAATCATTTAAGAAATGTTAATGACTTTGAAGAAGCTAGTAATTTTGACTACGACAGAAAATACGCCCTCGATTTAACTAGACTTTTTAGATTTTTAAAAGAAACTCAAAATGAAAAATTAGAAGCACTTGCTATTAAAGATGGTAGTATCGAAAAAGAAAATTTTTTAGCTAGATTATCTAATCAAATTTTAGATAAAGGGACAGCTCTTCTTTTAAGAAAGGGTATGAAATATAAGCATCTTCATTTTGATTTATATATGCCACTTCCAAGCGTTTATAACGAAAGGTCTAAGCAAATGTATTCTAAAAATATTTTTAGTGTAAGCAGACAATTAGCCTACACAGAAGAAGTTTCTAAAAAAGCCTTGGATATGGCAGTGTTTATTAACGGTCTACCTATTATGACCTTTGAATTAAAAAATAGCTATACCCACCAAAACTATAGAAATGCCATAGAACAGTATAAAAATTATAGATCAAGTAAAGAAATTTTGTTCAGATTTAAAAAATGTTTTGCACATTTTGCAGTTTGTGATAGCGAAGTTTGGATGTGTAGTAAATTAGATGATAAAAAATCAATCTTTTTACCCTTTAATAAGGGTAATGATGGTGGAGCAGGTAACCCCGTAAATCCAAATGGTTTAAAAACTGATTACCTATGGAAAGAAATTCTTACTAAAAATATTTTATCAATTATCACAGAAAGATTTGTACAGATTGTTGATGAAGTTAATTCTAAAACTAAAAATAAAAAACAAAAACAAATTTTTCCAAGATACCATCAATTGTATTTGGTGATGAACTTACTTGAAGATAGCAAGAAAGACGGAGTAGGGAAAAGATACTTAATTCAACACAGTGCAGGTAGCGGAAAATCTAACTCTATCGCCTGGCTTGCCCACCAATTAACAGAACTTAGAAACGATGAAGATAAAAAAGTTTTTGATTCTATTATCGTTGTTACAGATAGGGTAAATTTGGATAAGCAAATAAGAAATACAATTAAACAGTTTATGGAAGTTTCGAGTACGGTAGGTTGGGCAAAAGATTCTAAAACATTAAGAAATTTACTTGAGAAAGGTACAGCTGTTATCATTACAATTGTGCATAAATTCCAATTTTTACTCGATACAATCAGCAGTGATTTAAAGACTAAGAAATTTGCTATTATCATTGACGAAGCACATTCAAGTCAAAATGGAAGTCTTGCGTCAAAAATGAATATTGTTTTATCTGGAACTGAAGAAGAAAGTGAAGATATTGAAGATAAAATTATAGCCTTGATTGCAGGTAAAAAAATGGCTAGCAATGCAAGCTATTATGCATTTACAGCAACGCCAAAAAATAAGACTTTAGAATTATTTGGAAAACCTATGACAGATTATTTAGGTAATCCTATATTAAATGAAGATGGCACAAGAAGTTTTACAGCTCATTATACATATACAATGAAACAAGCTATTGAAGAAGGCTATATTTTAGATGTGTTGAAGAATTATACGACCTATAGTAGTTATTATAAGATAATAAAAACATCTGAAGACGACCCAGAATTTGATAAAAAGAAATCACAAAAATTATTGAGAACATTTGTGGAATCTAATGAATATGCTATAAGTAAAAAAGCAACAGTTATTGTTGATCATTTTCACAATGTAGTTTGTAAAAAAATGGGCGGGCTAGCAAGAGCTATGGTTGTAGCTAAGGATATTAAAAGAGCAATAGAATACTATTATGCAATTGACTCAGAAATGAAAAAAAGAAAAAGTCCTTATAAGGCTGTTATTGCATTTTCTGGAGAAAAAGAATACGGAGGAAAAATTTTAACAGAAAGTGTGATTAACGGTTTTGCAAGTAACGAGATAGAGTCAAAATTTAAGCTTGATCCTTACAGAATTTTAGTAGTTGCAAATAAGTTTCAAACTGGTTATGATGAACCCCTATTACAAACTATGTACGTGGATAAGATACTTACCGATGTAAAAGCCGTACAAACCTTGTCTAGACTAAATAGATTTTATCCTGGGAAATCAGAAGTTTTTGTACTTGATTTTGCCAACAAGTCAGAAGATATAGCTAAAGCTTTTGATACTTATTACAAAGGGACAATATTATCCGGGGAAACTGATATTAATAAACTTAATGATTTAACAGATAGGCTAGATGAATTTGAAATATATAATGAAGAAAGTGTAAATGAGTTTATTGAAATATTCTTAAAAGAAGATTATAGAAGTAAAATTGATAAAATTATTGATACTTGTGTAGAAAAATTTAAAGAACTAGACTTAGATGACAGAATTGAATTTAAGAGTAGTGCTAAAAGCTTCGTAAGAACATATAATTTTTTATCAGTCTTGATGGAAGATAGTAAGACCTATTGGGAAAAATTAGGAATATTTTTAACAAATCTTCTAGCAAAATTGCCCAAAGTTAAAACTGAAGACTTTTCTTACGAATTATATTCAAATATAGATTTAGATAGTTATAGGTTACAGGTTAAAGAAAATAAAAGCATTTATTTAACTAATGCCGATTCAGAATTAAAACCACTTCCCGTACAAACGGCTGTAGGTATTCCTGTTCCAGACCTGGATAAGTTGTCTAATATATTAGATGAGTTTCATAAAGTTTGGGGATCAGTCGAATTTACAAATACTGATAGGGTTATTGATGATATTAAAGAAATTCAAGAAGAAGTAAAAGAATATGAAAAATATAGGAATGCTATTAGGGGTTCTGATGAACAAAATGCTAAAGATGAACTTTCTAAAATAATAAATGAAATTATTTCAGGAAGAGTAACTTCAAATGTAGAAATTTATAAAGCATTTCACGAGGAAAAGAAGAATTATTTAAATCAATCATTTAATACTTGGTTAATAGATTTAGTCTTTAATGCAACTTATGATGCTATAAAAAAAGAAGTAGCTAGACAATAATTAAAATTTTAGGTGTACCAAAATTGGTATACCTAAAATTAAATTGACAAGTTAGAAAAAAGCTAAGATGCTTTTATATTTTTTAATTATATTACTGGAAATTAGCTTAAAAGTAATTTTATAAAAGGAAGGTGATTATTATAGCTAAGACAGTAGTCGATGATGGTTTTGCAGCATATCTAGTAAATGGTGCTGAATTTTATGGTAGATGGGAAATTCCTATAATTAAAAAAGATTTAATAGAGATTCCGAAGGATATTGTTCCTTTTGATAAAGTCAAGAAAATATCTGAAGAAGATAGGAAAAAAGTGTTTGTGCATTTTTATATGCACGATCTTACTTTTAGGAGAATTTTATCAGATATAGATAAATATTTTCATCTGCTTAGTGATTTCGGAGGAATTATTTCTCCAGATTTTTCATTGTATATTGACATGCCTTTATGTTTGCAGTTGACAAATGTTTATTTAAATAGAGCAGTTGGTTATTATTTTCAAAGCAAGGGTATAAAAGTCATTCCGAATGTTAGATGGGGTGATGAAAGGACTTTTGAGTTTGCATTTTTAGGATTAGAAAAAGAGTCGGTATATGCAATAAGCACAGTTGCTTGTATTAGAAGTTTGGAAGAAAAAAATAGATTTAAGAAAGGTTTAAAAGAGATGATTAAAAGATTGAAACCTAAACAAATTATTGTAAATGGAACAAGACCAGAATATGTTTTTAAAGATTTTTACAAGGATGTTGAATTTATAAATTTTGAATGCTGGACATCAAGAATGAAGAAAGGAAAAGTGAATGGGAACAAGTAGAAGTGGTTTATATTTAAATACAAAAGGAAGCAGACGAAAAGTTAGTGATTATGCCTTAGTACATTCTAATGAGGGGACATTTAAGAATATAAATAGTCCTAATCCAAAGAAAAGTCCTTTTAGAATGGCAAGTGGAGGACACGGTGAAGATAACATTAAACTATTAAAAAATATGGAATAAAGTATAATATAGTAAAGACTTATCCAAATGGTGTTAGAGTTGGAAATGTAGAAGGCCATAAGAAAAAAGACAAAAGTAAAAATAACGGGCAAACATGGTTTCCAAAGTCGTGGGCAGCTAAAGATATACAAAAAGCTGGAGAACATGTAGCATTTAAAGAGTAATAAGAAGGTTAAAGATGGGCATAATATGTATGGAGTTTGGAAAGGTGTTAGAGTTGTTGTGAAGAGAACCAACGGTAAAGTATCTACTATTTTTTCTGATAACAAACAACCTATTAAAAGAACTAACAAGAAATAATAATTTATTAAATTTAAGAGGAGAAAAATAATGATTGAAGCTAAAATAAAAGAAATACTAGAACAAAGACTTGATGAAGAACATTTTTACTATGTTGAATGTTGGAAAAAAGAAGTTGAAATTTTAACAGAAGATATAAATGAGACCATAGAATTTGTAAAAAATAAATGTGATGATTATACCTTGTTTTGGATGAGCGAAGTTTTTGAGGATATTATTGAAAAAACAAAAAGTAAAGAATTATTACAAGTAATATTAGAAAGAGCTAATAGAGCGATTGATGAAAATAATCGAAAAGAAATATTAAAGGAAGTTGAATATGCGAAAGGACACTTAATATAGTGTTTCATGGAGGAAATAAAATGTTTGATAAAGATAAATTCAAAGAACTTGTAAAAGAAAGAGAAAATAGAGATTGGGATTATAAAATAGAAAAAATATGGAATGAAATGAAATTAATGATTTTAGAGAATGATGATTCTTTTAAGGAATTTATTGAGTATATGAAGATAGAAATGAGTGGAGATGAATATGGAACATTATCCGAGATTTCTGATGATATTGCTAACAAAAAACCATCATATGAATTTATTGATGCATATAAATTTCTTGCAGAAAAATACTCCGAAGAAACTAAAAAATACGGTATTTTAGATTTTATTGAAGTTGCTGAGGGCTTTGTAGAATATTTTCTTGGGAAAAGGAATTAGAAAAGTATTAATTTTGATTGTAAAGGAGAAAAATAATGATTGAAACTAAAATAAAAGAAATACTAGAACAAAGACTTGACGAAGAACATTTTTACTATGTTGAATTTTGGAATAAAAGTCGAAATATTAACGGAATATATAATTAATACTACTGAATTTATAAGAAATAAATTCAAAAATCGAGCGGTAGTAAAACATAAATATTTTTAATCACTTTATTTTAAAATTTCAAATTATTAATAACCTAGTTAGTAAGGCTAGCTTATTTTTATTTAAAAATTTTTTCATTAAACATCTTATAATTAATATGAAAAAAATTTAAAAATGATAAAATAAGATTATTACTTTTTAATATTATTTTAATATTAAAACAATTTAACTAAAATATAGAATTTTAAAATTAGGATACAAAAGGAGAACAGTATGCTTGAAGATAATATAAAACATAATGAAAAGATTAAACCAAATAGTAATGAAATAAAAAACTAGAAAATAATTTTTTTCATACTATACTAAGCCAATATGCTAAAATCCTGCTTGTTCCAAACCTAAAGCCAAACCTCCTGCTCCTGCAAAAAGTTATATACTATTATATCTCTTATTCATTTTTAGAATTACCTCCTTATTTACAAAAGCAAAAGCTTGTTATAAATTATAATTCAATTAACTAAACATCTTTTGTGTATTTTTAATTATAAAATATTTAGCCTTAAGATTTATATAAAATTTATAACTAAATTAATTTTAAATTTTACAAGACTAGCTAGTGATCTATTCTTAATTTTATTACTACATATATTGTTATATTATAATAAAAAACTAAATTTCTATCAATCTTTGCAATTTACTTTTAAATTTTATCAAATCTACATAAATATTAAAAAATAAAACCACTATAAATAGTGATTTTATTTTAAATATAATTAATTTTTATAAGACCAAATAAAAATAATTTATCTAGTATAATTTTCCAATTCAAATTTTAATACTACTGGATTGTGGTCGCTATTTTGAAAATCTTCATCAATAGTTTGAACAGATTTTACTTTTACATTATTACTTACTATAAACCCGTCTATTGTATAGGTATAAGTTCCCTTATTATTTTTATTGTAGGCTTGATTTAATAATCTTGCTGTTGGCTTAGTTTTATCGTAATATAATTTGAAATTTTTACTTAGGCCTTCTAAATCAAATTTTTTAGGTCGCCATAAATTTTCGGGTATGGAATTTAATTCTTCTTCTGTAATATCGTTCAGGGCTTGGTTAAAGTCTGCCCCTAAAATAATATAGTTGCCCTTAGCATATTCTTGTTCTAAAAATTCAAAAACTTTTTTTGTTTGGGCTAGCTTACCCTCATTATCACTGTCATAGGCTTCAAAGTGTACATTTATTAAAACTAAGTTTTTATCACTACCTTCTACCTTGGCATAAGAAGCAGTAAAAGCTCGCTTTAGATTTGCTACTCTTACTGGATAGCTAAAGGGAACTGGTAGTTGATACCTAGTTGAATTTTCTAGGCTATATTTAGAATTTGTATAAATTCCACTGTTAATTTTTCCTAGGGGTGGGAAGGGATAGGGAACATACTTGACCTTATAATTATAGGCAAAAGCAGCCGTACCTTGTAAATTTTTATTAAAGTAGTCTACTTGGTTAATGCCAAAACTACGTTTAGAATTTTCATCAACCTCTTGGAAAAATACCAGGTCAGGATTTTCTTTTATGGTTAAATTTTTTATTTTTTCTAAATTATTTTCTACGTGAGCCTTGTCTATGGGCAAAGAATTTGTGCCACCGTCCATAAAAAAATCTTCGTCCTTATCAAGACCAGCAAAACCAATATTCCAGTCTAAGACCTTGTATTCTCTGTTCAAGGAAAATTTTTCTTCACTCCTACCTGCTAAAGTAATTTTTTCTACATCAGCAGGTTTGTATTCTGTTAAGGTTAAATAGCCTACGCCACCAGCTAATAAAATTAATAAACTTAAAAATATAAAAAAAAGTATCTTTAAAAATTTTTTCATATATATCACCTCTTTTGAGAAATAATTATTCCAATTAATACTAATAGCATTCCAATAATTTCTTTTGTCGTAAGAACTTCACCCAGTATAAAAACACCACCGAGTGCGGCAACAACAGATTCTAAACTCATAATTAATGAGGCTGTGTGGGCTGGTATTTCTCTTTGCCCTATTATCTGCAAGGTGTAGGCTACACCACTTGACAAAGTTCCCAGGGCTAAAAGATGCGGTAGTACCAATATAATATCAGCCATTACAAAACCTTCTAAAAAATATCCTGTTATTAGACTTAGGATAGCAACAACAATTAATTGGCCTATTGATAAAAACATAGAATTTACTCTTACTGCTGAATAGTCAATAATCAAGATATGAACAGCGAATAAAAAGGCACTAATCAAAACTAATAAATCCCCGTATTCTAAAGTGAAATCTCCCTTAATAGATAAAAGATACAGCCCCACAACCGACATGACCAAACCTATTAAAAAATATTTATTAATTTTATGCCCTAAAAAAATTCCTATGATGGGTACTATGCAAATATATAGAACTGATATAAAACCTGCCTTGCTGGCCGTAGTGTGGGCTATTCCCAACTGCTGAATGCACATGGCAAAAAATAAAGCCAAACCGCAAGCTAGAGATAAAATTAGATTTTGATTTTTAAAACTTGCTATTTTAATTTTAGGATTTTGACTTCTGTACAAGTCTGGCAAGATGACAACTACTAAAATTAAAAATAAGAGGGCAATCAAGGCTCTTAGTCCTACAATCGTAAAACCGCCTAGCACCTTACTTGCAATATTTTGCCAAACAAAGGCCATACCCCAAATTATCGTAACTACAAGTAATAAAATTTTTGAAATAAATTTTCGCATAAACAGCTCCTAAATTTTTTCTAAAGGCTATTATAACATTTTATATTTTTTTTATCTAGGAAAAATTAAGGTAAAATTTTTAAAATTATATAATAATATTTTAGAAAAATTTATATTAATTTTATAAATACTTTATAAAAAGACTATTAAATAATCGTTTTTATATTAAAATTAATATTTTCATCTTTTTGAGCAATGAAAAATAAACATATATTAAAAATTTTCATATTTTTGAAATCAAATCCTAGTTTATAATGCCATATATTCTTTAATATAATATTTTATATGCTATATAAAAGATAAATAGAAGTAGTAGACTATTTAAAATATTAATAATTTATTCATAAGGGGAGGATCTTGGAGCTTGCTTTGACTAAAAAATTAATTTTCTATATCTTAATTTTATTGAATATAGTATTTATAATAAATAATTTTTTATAGGGATTATACTTATTAAAAAAATATCATCTATATTCTATATTATACTAGGTACAATTCTTATAATAAATAAATTAAAAAATATTATAAAAGCATACAAAAACAATGACTAAGAGGCTCTTATTTTTTATACTAACTAGCATATAAAAATAATTTTATTTGTAAAACTTTTAACTATTATAAAGATATAAACTAAAAAATTTTTTAATTAATACAGTTTAATTTGAAAAGTGTACTATATAATTTTGCTTTAATTTAATAGTCATGAAAACTTTATAATCTAATGTTAATTTTCCTGTATTATTTAAGTTTTTATCTTAATTAAACAGATGCTTGTTTTTCATGAATATAGAAGTGTTTTTCAGTCTTTTTTCCCTTGTTTTATAATGTTTTATATGCTATGATTAAGGTGTAAGATATATCTTAGTAAAAAATAATTTTAAAATATATTTTCTTGCAAATAAATATATTAAATAAAAAATAAATGAGGGAAATATGATGAATAATATAACTTTATTTTTAGGGGTGTTGTATTTTTATATCCAAGTTTTGTTTTATATATTAGGGATATATACATTTATAAAAATACTTATATATATAAAAAAAAAGAAAAAAGACGACAAGTAGTCGTCTTTTTTAATGAAAAATATTTTTAACACCCTAAATATATAAACTAAAAAATTTTTTAATTAATACAGTTTAATTTTAAAAGTGTACTATATAATTTTACTTTAATTTAATAGTCATGAAAACTTTATAATCTAATGTTAATTTCCCTGTATTATTTATATTTTTATCTTAATTAAACAGATGCTTGTTTTTCATGAATATAGCAGTGTTTTTCAGTCTTTTTTTCCTTGTTTTATACTATTTTATATGCTATGATTAAGGTGTAAGATATATCTTAGTAGTAAAATATTTTAAAATATATTTTCTTGCAAATAAATATATTAAATAAAAAATAAAGGAGGAAATAAAAATGAGGAAACACAAAAAATTTTTATCGGCAATTTTAGCTTCAAGTCTATTAGTTACACCTATTTCTGCTTTAGTTAGCAATTATAATAATGTGGCTAAGGCTGAGAAATTACCATCATCAATAGATGAAAATTATATCATTAAAAAACTAGATAAATACGTTAAATTTAATAAAGATAAAAAAATTTTCGAATTTGATAAAGATAAAAATTTATCTTTGGAAGAACTTAATTTTTTAGAATCAAAAATTTCAGAAACAAATAAAAGATTAAATAATCTTATTATATCTGATAATGAGCAAATAAAATATTTATCTAAAAAAGTAAAAGTTATATCTACCCCAAATTTAAAAGAGGGAGCTTATCTTCGTTATGCTGAAGGTATAGACGCTATTGATTTTTATTGGTGGGGAATGGATATATGGTTATCTAAAACAACATTAAATAAAGCAGTTGCTACAGGAACAATAATTGCCGGTGTATTTATTTCTAGTGCTAGAATACTGGCAGCATTGCAAATACTAGGAGTTTGGGCTCCTGTACCAGGTGGGATATATATGAAAGTTCATTATCCTTTTGGGATTGCAGAAGTAAGATGGCATGGATAAAAATATAAAAAACAAAATACTAATATTTTTAATACTAATATTTTTAATATTATTGGTTTGGATACTTCCTTTTAATAATATAATATATAGAATTGCATTATCTATAATAATATTAGTAGGTCAGTATATAATTTTACTATTAAAAAAGGATAAATAATTATACTATCATTCTATGTTAATAAATTCCTTTATATAAATTTTAAAAATAATTTACATAATATTTTATATATTACTATCATTAGCATTATTAATAAATACACTAATTATTATAAACAAAATAAAAGACGATAAATAGTCGTCTTTTTTCAATTTAATTTTATTTTCCTAACTAATAAAAAAATAATCTTATTTAAAACTTTTTAATACTAGTCTATCTTTGCCATATTATTAGTGTTATAATTAATCTTGATAGTTTTAAAATTATTTTTTACATCTAGCCACACACTTATATTCTAAAAAATAAATTTAAAATTAATTTCTACAACTTTTAAAAAAATCAGCAAATAAGAGGTGATTTTCTATGGATAAATTACAACAAATAAACATCTTACAAGACAAACTAAAAAAACTACGTCCTTTAAACAAAACAGAATTAAAAAAAATATATGAAAACTTTATAATTGAGGCGACCTATAATTCAAATGCAATAGAGGGTAACACCTTGTCATTAAGAGAAACAGCCCTAATATTGCAGCAAGGAATAACCATAAACGAAAAGCCCTTAAAAGAACATTTAGAGGTAATAGGATATAAAGACGCCTTTTATTACATCATAGATATAGCAAACAAAAAAGAAGAACTAACAGAACATATAATAAAAGACATTCACTCACTCGTATTAATGCACGATAGAGAAAACAAAGGACAATATAGAAAAGTAAAAGTAAAAATACTAGGTAGCAAGCACCAAACGGCAAACCCTGGAGAAATAGACAGCAAAATTAAAGAATTACTAGCAGACTATAAGACGTGGTTAAAAGAACATAGTATAATTTACGCTATCGCTAAACTGCACCTAGAATTTGAGAGTATCCACCCTTTTATAGACGGCAACGGAAGAACTGGCAGACTGCTTATAAACTTAGAACTAATAAAACACGGCTTATTACCCGTTGACATAAAATATAAAGATAGACAAGAATATTATAATAGCTTTGATGAATACAACAACAGCAAAAAAGCTGACTATTTAACTAATCTACTAATAGATTATGAAATTGATAGATTAAAAGACTATATAGATATAATAGAGAATTAAACAGCTTATTTCATTTCTTTAAAAGGCTAAGGGAATAAAAGGAGAAATAACAAGGTGATAAAAACATATATAAAAGACACTTAGCCACACACTTATATTTTAAAAAATAAATTTAAAATAATTTCTACAACTTTAAAAAAATCAGCAAATAAGAGGTGATTTTCTACGAATAAATTACACACTATAATTTATATAGTTCTAATTTTAACAACTTTAATATTATTATGGACACTACCATATAATGACATTAAAACAAAAATAATATTGTCAATAATGTTTATTGTACTTATGTTTTTTAGAAAATACACATTTGAGCAAAAAAATAAAAAAGACGATTAAATTTCATCTTTTTAAAATTTTTTACTTTATATATTTTAAAAATAGATTATCGCTCAAGTATATCACACAGATATTTTTATAATTTTTTTTCCTATACATTGAATTTAAAAAGAAAAAAGGCAAGTCTTAGCATTGACATCAAAAATTCTCCTAGAATTTAAAAGTTCAAAGCTAAGCTGCCTTTTTTATTTAGCTATATCAACAACTTTTGCCGAAATTAAATTTTCCAAAACTGCTACTCTTATTTCTACCTGATGACCGACCTTGCCAGCTGATACGATAATAGTTTCTACATCAAGACATTTTTTATCAACAAAGGTTGGAAATGATTTTTTCATGGCAAAAGGAGAACACCCCCCCTTTTCATAACCCGTTGTATTTTTCAAGTCTTTTAGGGCTAGCATACTCAGTGTTTTTACCCCAGCCTCTTTGGCTAATTTTTTAAAATCAATATTATCATCACTCATTAAAACTGCAACAAAATTATTCCCCTTGACGTCAGTTGTCAAAATAGTTTTGAATACCTGCCTATAATCTTTATTAATTATTTTAGCAACACCTAAACCAGTGCGAGCTTCTTGACTACTTGCATCAAATTCATAATGGTTATAAGTGATATTATGTTCATCTAAAAAACGCATTGCATTTGTTTTGATTTTTTTCTTTGCCATACACAACCTACTTTTTATTTTTTATATTTTTAAATACCCAAGTATATTGTAGTCTATAACTTAGGAAGAATAAAATTGTATCTATTATAATTTTTATTACAGTCTCTGAACCTGACGTCCACTTCCACAATAAATAAACTAGAAATGATGAAAGGAAAATTTTTGAAAGGGAAATAGTATAATACTTATAAATAGTTTTCTTGATATTCTTCTCCTGTTTAAAAACTAAATTCTTATTGATTAAGAAATTGATAAAGGATGAAATTGCCCTAGCTAAGAAAGTAGTTAGCAGTATTAATAGATAGCCTTTTTTTACACCCAAGAATACTAAAATCGTTAAAAATACCCTAAATAAAGAAATATCTACTAGAAAGGCACTTAGACTGGCTAGAGAAAATTTTAAAAATGGTAGTAAAATAACCTTGCAGATACTAATAAGGTCAAAAATTGGATTGAAATTTTTTTCTACATTAGAATAATTAAAGACTGTTTCTATTTCAATTTCTGTTATTTTAATATCTTCTGCAATAGCCTTAGTTAGCATTCTTGTTTCATAGTCAAAACGTTCGCCCTCTACATCAATCATAAGGGCAACCATATTTTTAGGTAGCCCTCTTAGAATTGTCTGAGTATCAGCTATATTTCTGCCATATAAATTTCTAAAGGCTAAACTTGTAACCTTATTAGCAAATTTTATTTTTTGGGGTAGACTAAAGACATTAAAATTTCTAGACCCTAAAACTAGGTTATTAGGATTTTTTTTCATTTCCAAGGCAACCTTGACAACATCTTCTACTATATGTTGACCGTCGGAGTCAGAAGTAACTAGACCGATATAATTATCTAGATTTGGTAAATTTAAAAAATAATTAAAGCCGTTTTTCAAAGCACGTCCCCTGCCTAAAGTTTTGGCATGGGATAAAACTCTACAATTTTTCATAATATTAAGTCTATTAAAAATTGCTTTTGTTTCTGCTTTGCTACCGTCATCTATAACCAAGACATCAAAAGAACCGTAATCTATTAACTCCTCCACATAGTCAATTAATGAACTTGTGGGATTTAAGGCTGGTATTACTACCAAGGTTTTTCTGTTATCATTATCCATTTTCTACCTCCTATCCACTATAGGAATTAATCACCTCGAATAAATAATCTCTTATTTCTTCGTTTGTTCCTGAATTAACAATTTCTTCAAGTTTTTCTAACTTACTATTTAATGCTTCTTCATCAATATTCAAAGTTGTATTTTTAAAAATCATATTGTTGGCAGTTTTTTCACTATTTTCATAATCTAGGGACAACTCTTCATACATTTTTTCTCCAGGTCTTAAACCTATTTCTTCTATTTCTATATCTTTGTAGGGTTCTAAACCTGAAAGTTTGATTAAGTTGGTAGCCAAGTCAATAATTTTTACAGGTTCACCCATATCGAGTAGGAAAATTTCTCCACTGCTTGCATAATAACCAGCTTGCAAGACTAGTTGCGATGCTTCTGGTATAGTCATAAAGTAGCGAATTATGTTACGGTGAGTTATAGTTATAGGCCCACCTTTTTTGATTTGTTCTTTAAATATTGGTATTACCGAACCGTTAGAGCCTAAAACATTACCAAAACGAACTGCTGCAAACTTAGTTTTATACTTGTTGCCCTTAGCCTGTAAAATAATTTCTGTAAGACGTTTTGACGCCCCCATGGCATTAGTTGGATTAACAGCCTTGTCGGTAGAAATCATAATAAATCTCTCAACTTCTTTTTGAATAGCTATCTCCATAACATTTTTTGTTCCAAAAACATTATTTTTTATAGCCTCCTTAGGTCTTCTTTCCATGAGTGGCACGTGCTTGTGGGCGGCTGCATGAAAGACTACATCGGGTTTATACTTGTCAAAGACTTCTAACAGGGCTTTTTTATCACGAATGCTGGCAATTTCAGAAATATAATTTACCTCTGAAAAATTTTCGTCATGTGATTTTTTAAAATCAAAATTTCTCTCCAGCATATACAGGGCATTTTCGTTAATATCTAATAAGATAAGATTGCTGGGTTTAAAATTAAAAATTTCACGAGCCAGCTGACTTCCGATAGAGCCACCAGCCCCTGTGATAAGAACATTTTTTTTACGCAAATATGACTTGATTTCATCTTGGGATAAATTTGCCACACCACGTCCCAACAAATCTTCTATGGAAACATCATCTATGTGTCTAGTAATTTTTTCTCCCTCCAATAGAGACAAGCCAGATTTCATGACTTTAACTTGAATACTTTTACATTCTTTTAGGATGTTTAGGATTCTATTTTTGTCATATTTTGAAATAGAAGGTATTGCTAAAAATACCAATTCAACATTATATTTTTCTATTAGTTTAGCTAATTCATAAGTAGTACCTAAAACACTAACTCCATTTACGGTAGAATTTTTTCTATTGTCATCTACTAGCCCCACCACATTCGCCTTGAAACGATTATTTTTATTAAGTTCTTTAAGTAGAACATAACCAGCATCTCCTGCACCGATAATCAAAGTATTTTTATAACTTAGGGTATTAGTCTTATAACGTGAACTTTCATTAAGAGCCTTATAAAAAATTCTCATAAACATCATACCCCCAACAATTAATAAGGGAGCAAAAAATGTAAAACGCAAATTAGAAAAATATTCTGGAAAAATAAAATTATAAGCTATTGTACAAATAAAATCTGCAATAATAACAGAAATACAAATATTAATAATTTCTTTTACGCCGAGATAAGACCACAGGGCCTTGTTAATACCTGCTAACTTGAAACTAATTAGATAAACAATAATTGATATAAATAAAAAGTATAAAATATTCATTCCATAGTAACTTATCATATCTGGAATATAAATTGATCTATCTAAAAATATGGCTATGCAAGTGGCTAATACAACAACCATTAAGTCTAAAATTGTAATGATTGTAAATCTATACTGTGAATAAATTTTTGAATTAAATATTTTCTCCATACTAGCTCCATAAAGTGTTATATAAAGATTTTATCATATTGTAACCATCTTTACAAACTTATTTATATATTAGGTAATTAATATTTATTTTAAAATTTAATTTTGAAAGCTAAAAATTTAAATGTATATTTTTTAATTTCAAAAATAAGATAAGAAAATTTGAATTTATAAATATAAGATTTAAAAGAAGTATTTTTAAGGAAATATTTTATAAAGATTCAAAATTTCTATTATTCAATGTTATTTCATTGCATATTGCTTATAATTTGTTTATAATATGCTTATCTTAAATCAAAGAATTGCTAAAACATCGAGTAAGATGAGAAGATAAAAATTTTTATGCACATAAATAGCATGACAATTCTAGTTAGTAATTTTTAATATCTTTTTAGCAAAAATTAAAAATTATCTAGCCTTTTATTTTTATATTTAGTAAACTATTTATTAAGCTAAAATTTTCTTTAATAATTTCTTATGCCTTATGAAATTATTTTTATAAATACTAGCTAGTTCTATACTACAAATTTATTTTTCTGTTATTTGTAATATTGCTAGTTTTTTTCTTTTTATTAGAGAATAAAATAAGATGTAGAATATCTTTTCTTTGAACCTTGTACCTTTATTGAAATGAAAGGAATTTAAAATAAGTATGAAAAAATTTGATAGGCAGCTCAGCCGTTTTTCAATAAGAAAATTCTCGGTAGCCGTAGCTTCGACTTTATTAGGAATTAGTTTCTTATCTACTGTAGCACCAGAAATAGCACAAGCTGAAGAAATTATGCGTACAAATATAACATATCGTTATGTTAGCGAGGAAGAATTAACTGAAAGTGAGAAAAAGACGATTATAACTTCCTTGCCGTCAGAAAAAGTATCTGGAGATGCTATTTATTATATGGTTTATCGCCCAGATAAAAAAGAAATTTTACCAAAGATATGGCAAGACTGGTCTATAATAGTAGCAGGAGCAGGTGTAGCATTTTTGGTATGTGCATTTTATTGGCACCGCAAGAAAAAAACTTGGATTGCTACGGTTTTTCTTGTAACTAGCTTGGGGCAAACAGTAGTAATTCCAGAAGCATCTGCTTTAACTAGCAATTTGTTTGCCAATTTTACTCAAGAATTTTCTTTAACAAATGGAGAAATTTTACCAGAAACAATCAGAGAAATTGATGGTTATCGTTTTGTAGGTTATATTGTTGAAACAAATATTAATAAAGATATTGAAAAAGTAGGGCAAGCAAGCAAACCAAAAGAAGAAAACCCTGGAGAAAATAAGGAAGTTACACCCGAAAAACCAGCTGAAACGATAGCGACAGAAGAAGTAAGACCCAATGTTGTAGCAGAAGCAGCTAACCCAAAAGAAGACCTAGAAACTAATAAGGAAGTTAAACCAGAAAAACCAGCTGCAACGACAGGGACGGAAGAAGCAAGACCCAATGTTGCGGCAGAAGAAACTGACCCAAAAGAAGACCTAGGAACTAATAAGGAAGTTACACCCGAAAAACCAACTGAAACGACAGGGACGGAAGAAGTAAGACCCAATGTTGCAGCAGAAGCAAGAAACCCAAAAGAAGACCTAGGAACTAATAAGGAAGTTGCACCCGAAAAAGCAACTGAAACGACAGGGACGGAAGAAGTAAGACCCAATGTTGAAGCAGAAGCAAGAAACCCAAAAGAAGAAAATACAGAAACTAATAAGGAAGTTGCACCCGAAAAACCAGCTGAAAAGATAGCGACAGAAGAAGCAGGACCCAATGTTGCAGCAGAAGCAACTAAGCCAAAAGAAGAAAATACAGAAGCTAATAAGGAGGTTACACCAGAAAAATCAGCTGAAAAGATAGTAGCAGAAGTAGCTAAAGCAAAAGAAGAAAACACAGAAACTAATAACGGGGTTAAACCAGAAAAATCAGCTGAAAAGACAGCGACGGAAGAAGTAAGACCCAATGTTGTAGCAGAAGCAGCTAACCCAAAAGAAGAAAATACAGAAACTAATAAGGAAGTTTCAGCAGAAAAACCAGTTGAAACGACAGCGACAGAAGAAGTAAGTTACAATGTTGCAGCAGAAGCAAGAAACCCAAAAGAAGACCTAGAAACTAATAAGGAAGTTAAACCAGAAAAACCAGCTGAAACGATAGGGACGGAAGAAGTAAGTTTCAATGTTGCAGCAAAAGTAACTAAAGCAAAAGAAGGCCTAGGAACTAGTAAGGAAGTTACACCAGAAAAACCAGCTGCAACGACAGGGACGGAAGAAGTAAGACCCAATATTACAGAAGAACCGAATAAACCAAAAGAAGACCTAGAAACTAATAAAGAAGTTAAACCGAAAAAACCAGCTGCAACTATAGCGACAGAAGAAGTAAGACCCAATATTACAGCAGAAGCAAGAAACCCAAAAGAAGAAAATCCTGGAGCAAATAAGGAAGTTACACCCGAAAAACCAGCTGAAACTGAAGCAGAAGTATCTCCTGCCCCATCTCTAGAGTCTGAAAAACCTGAATCTGAAAAATACCGTGAAGCTTTAAGCGAGGAAAAATTAACAGTTACGAAACCTTTAGATCCACTTGAGTTGATGGTAGCTGTTGATAAGTTAGATAAAGGCATACAAAAAGAAGTTGATACTAATAAAAAAACTCCAGCAAGTCTAGCAGCCTATCAAGCGGCAAAAGAAAAAGCCCTTGCGATTCTAGCTGAGGCAAAGGCTGTCATTGAAGATCAAACAGCTAGTCTGGGAGCTATTACTCAAGCTAAGGAAAAAGCAGAGGAAAGCCTTAAAAAACTTGAAGAGGCAGAAGCGGCACTTGAAAATATACCTAGCAAACCAATTTTGGAATTGCAGACATTGGAAAAACAAGAAAAAGAAAAATCAGTTCTAGTGGAGTATCATTTAATTGACCCAGATGCTACATTTATTTCTGCAACTGCCCAAATTTATTCAGGAGATAAGTTGGTTAAAGAAGTTAAACTTTCTAAAGAAAATTTATCTGGAATTAAAATTTCAGGCTTAGACTATGATGTTGAATATCAACTAAAAACTACTTTTGAATATATAAATTTAGATAAAAATGCAAGTGAAACACTTTCAAAAGTTGAAACATTTATCTTAGAGCAAAAACAGATTGAATTGAAAAATTTAAGCAATTTAACACTCTACACTTATCGAAATGGGATTAAAACAAAAGTTATCAGTTTAGCAGAAGTTGGTTCAATTAATGACTATTTTGCTAGTTTTATATCAGAAAGTGGTAAGGAAGTTCAATTGCCAATCAAAGAAATTGTGGCTGAAGGTAATAGTTTTAAAGTAATAGCTAGTCACCCTAATCTTGTTCAGCGTAATGAGGAGGGCTATTATGAGGATAATTACAGTTTTACGGTTGCTAAAATCGCACCAGCACAAAATGGAATTTATACTTCTTTCAAAGATTTGATAAATTCAATAAACAATAATCCGAGTGGTACGTTTACTTTAGGAGCTGACTTGAATGCTGAAGAGATTGAAGATGCAGGTGCAAACTATGTAACAGTACCTTTTACGGGGACTTTAAACGGTTTACATGATGGTGAAAATTATACGATTTACAACTTGAAGGCACCTCTTTTTGATACAACAGAAAATGCGACTATAAAGAACCTTAATTTAGCTGATGTTAATATTCAATCATCAAAAGCTAATGTAGCTAGTCTTGTTAATCAGGCAAGTGGAACAAATATTGAAAATGTTGCACTTGATGGTAGTATCACAGCTCCTCATAATGTAGCAGGCTTAGTTTATTCTGCCCAAACTAATACAAATATTCGTAATATTGACCTTAAGATGAAAATTTCCACAACAGCAACCAATACAGAAATGAAATCGGGGGGTGTGATAGGAATAATTGGTAATAGTAATCTTGAAAAAGTGCATGCTAATGTGAGGATTGATACGAAGGTAAAAGCAGAACAATATTTTGGTGGTGTTCTAGGTGTAGCTACAAATAATGTGAATATTTCCGATGTTTATGTTGAAGGGACATTAGCTAATAAAGGTGGCGGTCGAGTTGGAGCAATTAGTGGTAGTGTTGGGCGTGCAGTTCTTACTAGAATTGTATCGACGATTCCTGTTACGAATGGATCTACTTTAAATGGTTCAGGAGATGGAATTAGCGTAAGTGAGATTTATGGCCTTGAAGGAAAATCAACAGCAAATGTCAAGTCTAAAAAACTGAATTTGATTTCAGCAGAGGCTCTAGCCGAAAAAGTGAGTGCAATGGGCATAACAGCTACTTTATCCGATAAGAAAACGTCTCTTGGACAAAGCTCAAAAGTGATTGACTATAGTACTTTACCTAACTATGATTTAAATCGCGAAATAGCTTATCGCAATACTGAAAAACTCTTGCCATTTTACAATCGTGAATATATTGTTAAGCAAGGAAATAAGATTGACAACTCAAGTAAACTATTTACAACGAAATTGGTGTCGATTGTACCGATGAAAGATAAGGAAGTTATTGCAAACATTTATAAGAATAAGGATGCAATCAATCGTCTACTCTTGAATTATGCAGACGGGAAAGTCGAATATCTAGATATTACTCCAGCTTCAACTTTTGCTGATAATACGATTCAAGAATATATTATAAACGGCACAGAATTGCTTTATACGCCTGAACAATTTATAACAAACCCAGAAGAAGTTATCAAAACAGCCATGAAGAGAGTTGAAGGCCTGAAATACTTTTCAGAAGATGTTTGGAAAGTTACTCAAAACCATCCTGAGATAGAGGCGGACAGTCCAAGTCTTAAACCTATTGAAAAATATCAAAATGATATTTTAGAAGTACTATATCTAAAAGATTCCTTTAAGAAAGTGCATGATCGAGCTCAAGATGTCTTTGAAGCAACACTTGCTCAAAGTGTCGCTGGTGATTTCACAATGGCACCTTTAAAAGAGCAGATGAAAGATTATATGAAAAAGAATGCTGTTGCGATTCTTGTAGGAGCAAGCTATCTCAACCGTCTTTATAACATTCAATTTGACCAGATGAATGTTGGGGAACTGGCAACTTTCTACCAAAATTTCTTTGGTAGGCAGGTGAATAGTTTGGAATGGTTAGCAAATCTTGGTCGTATGGGTAATAATGCGTTGGAAATTAAGAATAATCCTGCAACCTATAGGAAATGGATTGCTCCAGTATCTGGTTATGCTAATTTACGTGAGTATTTGAGTGCTTATCGCACCCGTTTTACAGAACTAGATGAAAATGATTGGTTTAAGTCTGCTACTAAGGCCTATATCGTAGAAGTACAATCGAAAGAAGTGCCGAATGAAAAGTATAAAGTATATGACCAGCTTAATCGTATCGACCACCCCCGAATGATTTTGCCATTGTTGAACTTGACCTCTGAGGGCATTTATATAATTAGTAATATGACCACCTTGTCATTTGGTATGTATGATCGTTATATGGACATGTCACTTAAAGACACGAATCCAGATAAATATGCCAGCGAACTTGAGCGTGTCAATAAATTGGTAGACTATTTTGCAAAAACACAAGGAGATCATTTTGATTTCTGGTATCGAATGGCTAGACCAGAAGTGAAAAATCGAATGTATAGTCGTGGTAATATGCCAATTCCAGTATGGGACGGTTACTACATTCCGCATTTTGGTAGAAAGCCTCTTCATTGGATGCCCAAATTTGGAGAGGGTGCTTCTAGTCGTATGACAGACTTCTTTGCACCAATTGGTAAATACTACCTACCAAACGGTGTTGGAGCTTATGCAACGGGGGATTTGGTTCACTATGTTATTGATAAGGCCCTGTCTCATTATGGGCAATCTGTCTTTACTCATGAAATGACACATAACATGGATGGAACGGTTTATCTTGGTGGTTATGGTCGTAGAGAATTCTTTGGTGCAGAAGTCTATGCCCAAGGCCTACTACAAGCTACTACTTCAGCAACGAATCAGATTTTCGCACTCAATACGAATGCAGATTATTCAGTAGTAGAAGGAGGAAAATACGCAAATAATCGTGTTCATAATTTATCCCCAGAACGTTTTAAAACCCAAGAGGACTTAAAAGAATATCTTCAAGGGCGTATGGATGTGATTTATACCCTGGAAGCCTTAGAAGGAAATGCTTTAGTTAAACTGTCCAAAGCTGATCAAGCCCTGTTTTACAAAAAAATCGAACGCATAAATGATATCGGCGAATCGAGAATTCGTCAATTGAGGGCAGAAGATTTGGAATCTCTAACACTAGATAGCCTTGATAGCTTGGTAGAAAATGATATCTTACTTGGACTTCATGGACTTCACAGTAATAAAAATAAGATTAGCAAAAATGGTTACGACCTTGAACATTTATTCGTTGCAAATTATAGTGGTTTAACTAATCCGCATGGTTCTTCAGATAGTTTGAGCATTAAACGCTTGAGTAATGAATTATTAGCTGAAACGGGTTATGAAGGCTTTATTTCTTATCTGTCTAATAAGTATCGTGCAGAAGCAAGAGCCGCAGGCAAGATATTTAATGATGAGTTTATTCTCAAGAAAATTACTAATGATAAGTTTTCAAACTTCCATGACTTTAAAAAAGCCATGTACAAACGCCGCTTAGATAGGGTAGGGCAGTTGAAACCAGTTAGCTTTATCTACAAGCAGCAAACATATACTGCAGATGAAGCAACTTTAAATAACTTGATTAATGTAGCCGTTCAAGCCGATTTAGCAGCCTTAAAAGCTAAGAAAGCAACAACAAATCTTCTTACACTAAAAGAAGCAATTTTCAAAGCCTATCTTTTAGATACTGATGATTTTAGAAGTTCAATTTATCAATAATTGTTTTAAGAAGTAAATAAATTTTAATTTATTATGCTTATACTTAGTTAAGTATTAATTTTTAAAATTTTTAATACTTAATAATAAATATTTGCTAAAATTTCAACTTAATATAATAAAAACGTAGAAAATTTTGATTTGCCAAAAAAATCTATGTTTTTATTATATGATTCTTATTTTTTGCTAGAAAAAGCATTTGAAAAATTTTATCCTATATAAAATAAGGCTATTGTATAGCTAATACTTATGTGTGGAAGACTTATGTCGCTTCTAGTGTTAAGCTTAGCTTTGTTGCAACTGGTATTTTAGGTTTAATAGAAATTAAGTGGAATTTAGGAATTTTAGATAAGGGAGCATATGTGCCTTTTTTGTTTGTATCTAGTACTTGTATAGTTTTTCTGCTAAAGCTATTTATAATATTGATTTTTTAATATTTATAAAGTTAGTATTTAATATATAAATTTAAATAAAATCATAAAAAAGTTCAAAAAACTAGGATTTTTGGAACGATTGTGTTATTATATTTCTATGTATTATTATTTAATAATAAATACTATAAAATAAGACTTTTTAAGTGCCTTATAATTTAATATACAAAAAATTTAATTTATAGATAAAAAGTTCCAAAAATCCTGTTTTTTTGAATGTAATTAAAAACATAAGAAAAAATTGATAATTAATAAATATAATAAGTTATTAAAAAGATAGACTTACAAACAATTAAACATAAGACTTTAAGGCTGTAATTATGGCTATAAGGCTAGCTAAGATAATTTTAATGCAAATCCTTGGGGAGTTAGTCTTGTAAAAGAACTATTTTTTATACTTTAAATAGTAATTTGGGAGACCTATAAATAAAAAATATATAGTAGTTATAAAATTTTAATTTATAGAATTTGTTAAAAAAAGATATATAGCACTTAGTCAGGCTAGGAAGATAAAAATATATTAAGGAAAAATAACTTAAAAGTCTTTACAAAAAATCTAAAAAATAATATAATGTATTAAATGTATTGAAAGGAGAATTTAAATGAAAAAATACACACTAAGAAAAATAGGAAAAAGATTGCTACCAGTAGCCTTTGCGGTAGCGCTAGGTCTAGGTGTAGATGAAGAGCTTAATAAGGCTCAGGCACAGGAAAATGCTGTAGAAACAAATGCAAATGCAGAAGAAAACACAGCTCTAATCAAAGAAGCAGTAAATAAACAAGCAGAAAAAACAAATAGGGTCAAAGAAGAGTATGATAAGGCAAAGGCAGAATTAGATAAGGCTAATAGGGAAGTAGCAGAAGCTAGGCAACTAAAAGAAGAATCAAGCCCTGAAAATATAGAAAACACAAAACAAGAAGTAGCAGTTAAAGAAAAAGAAAAAGAAGCGGCACAAGCACAATTAAAAAGAAAACAAGCAGAAGAAACAAAAAAACAAGAAGCATTAAACAAGCAAAAAGAAGAGACAGCAAAACAAGCAAAAGAAGTAGATAAACAAAAAGTAGAAGTAGAAAAAGCTCAAAAAGAATTAAATAATTCAAATCCGCCTGAAATAGTAAATAAATATAATACGGCCAGATATAATCTAAAAAAAGCAGAGGCCAAATTAAAAGAGGCTAATGAAAACCTAAACAAAGCCAAAGAAGCTGATAAACAAAAAAGCAGTAAACTAGAAAGTCTAAAAACAAAACTTGATTCAGTTACAAAAGAAGAAGAAAAATTTAAAAAAGAACTTGAAAAAGCTCAAACAGAATACGACAAGGCTAAGAAAGAATTAGAAGAATTAGAAAAAGGTCTGGGCTATAATAGAATTGTCTTGTCAGATGAGTATAAAAAAGCAGTAGTAAAAGTATATGATAAGAATCTTACAGAAAAAGAAAAAAAAGATGCTGAAGCAATATTAATAGGCCAAGCTGATAATCTTAAAGCCTCAAACAACTTTAAGCCTAATACAAATGATGATAAAACAAAAATTAAAGATATAAATAAATTAACAAAAGACCAGGTAAAAGAATTATCACTCTTTGCAAGTGATATAATAAACGGACTTAGGGATCAACTAGGAGCAGTTCCTACAGTAGTAACATCTTCATCTATTGATTTTGCAATGGAAGTAACAGATGAAGTAAACACTTTAAATCATGACACATGGACGAATAGCCACAATGAAGCTGGAATAAAAAAAGTGGCTAAAAAATATGGTTTACCAGAAGGGCAATATTATGAAAATTGGGCAGGTTCGACTGATGTTTTAACTGAATATACCATGTCAGACTTGAAAAAGAGAATCTATGAATCTTTAAAAAATTTTATGTTTTCTAAAACAGAGTGGTATCATGCTACTGGTATAACTTCAACAGGAATATACAAGATAGAAAATGGGGGTAAATCATATCTTGGAGTTGACTTTGTAGACCACAAGTCAAATAATAGACATTATTACGGAGTGCACTTCTTAACAGTAGGAAGTAACTATCTAAACAGATCAAATAATAATAATAAGTTTAATACAAATCCAGTAGAAAAAAAAGGGGCAGAAAATTCTGAAGTTCCAGAGAATATAAAGAATAAAAGAAAAGAAGTAGCAGAAAAAGAAAGTGCAAAAAATAAAGAAGTAGCTAAGTACAATAATAAGAAACAAGAACTAGAAGCAAGCAAAAAAGAATTTGATCAATTAACAGCTAGTAACGATAAAACTGCTACAGCACAAGCGGAATTAGATAAAGAAACTACAAAAACAGCAGAGCTTAATAAAGAATTAGGTGAATTAAAAAAAGAATATGATAAAGTAAATGAAGATATAAAAACAAAAAATACTAATTTAGAAACAAAACAGGATAGTTTAGAAACAGCCCAAACCCAACTAGAAACAAAGAAAAAAGAAGAAGCAAAGAAAGCAAAAGAGCTAGAAAAAGCAAAAACAGAAGTAGCAAAAACACAAAAACAAATAGAAGAAATAACTAAACTAATACAAGAA
>NZ_JAHKEI010000018.1:0-26580 GCF_018790995.1 Gemella sp. zg-1178 | reverse complement strand
TAATGTGTTTGCCTTTTGTGTTATAATGTTCTTGCATCTCTTGGTATCCTTTTTTTGTAGTTACTAAAAGTATATCCTATGAGATGCTTTTTTTGTACTACTGGCTAACTTAATTATATAATTTACTAATATGATCTGGTTACTTTAATATGTGGAATAAAACAATAGTTTTTGATATAATATAAAAGTTAATAAGGAGGATTAAAATTTGCACCCCCTAAGACGGCTTTGCACCCCCTAATGACAAAAGAAGGAGAAAATTGTATGATAAAAGTTGTAGTAACAGATATGGACGGAACCTTTTTAAATGATGAAAAAGAAATAAGTCCAAATTCAAAAAAAGTAATAGAAAAGTTACAAGAACACGGAATTAAATTTTTAATAGCTACAGGAAGAGCAGATATAGCAGTTAGAAATTATTATCATGATATGGGTTTGAATGATGTTACTATTGCTTGTAATGGTAGTTTTATCAGAAATCAAGCAACTGGTGAAGTTATATATGAAAATCCCTTTACCGATAAAGAAATATCCATAATTCATAAAAAATATTTAGAACTTACAGACGGAAGTGTTGAACTACACATATACAGCCCAAACTATATATATTGTGATAGAATATCTTTTAATGTAGCTAGGATAAAAAGGGTTGAAGAAGAAACAAACGCCAAATATAAAACGCCAGTATGTATAGAAGAAGATATTTTATCTGCCATAGCAAGAAATAAGGACAAATGTTATAAGGTGATGATGTCATCAAAAAATCATAACTTGCTAGAAAAAATTTATGAAGAAGTAAAAAAAGAATTTGACTTAGAGGGAACGTTTTCAGCCACACACTTTTTTGATATGGTGCCAAAAGGTACTAGCAAGGCAGAGGGAATTAAACGTGTAGCTAAGTATTATAATATTTCTGTTGAAGATTCTGTTGTTTTTGGTGATAATCTTAATGACATAGAAATGTTAAAGGTTGCAGGAACTGCTATATGCCCATCTAATGCAAGAGATGAAATAAAAAAAATGTGCCACTTAGTAATCGGCAATAATAATGATTTTTCAGTTTTAAAATATCTTGAAGAATATGTAAATAAATTAGGAGAAACTACAAATGAGAAATAGAAAAAATCAGCGAAAAGCAAGTAGAATTTTTACCTTTTTCGCTCTAGTTGTAATTATTTTAACCAGTGTCTTTTTAACTTATAAACCTAATATTAATAAGGTGAATTTAGGTCTGGACTTACAAGGAGGATTTGAAGTTCTTTATCAAGTAGAGCCACTTAAATCAGGAGATGTAATTGATGAGAATGCTGTAAAAGCTACTTCGGATACAATTAGCCGTCGTATAAATATTTTAGGGGTAAGTGAGCCTGTAATAACAGTAGAATCTGGCAATAGAATTCGTGTCGAACTAGCTGGAGTAAAAGACCAAGAAACAGCAAGAAAAGTTTTATCAACACAAGCTAGTCTAACTATTCGTGATGTTGAAAATAATATATTATTAGACGGTTCAGACCTGCAAGAAAACGGTGCTTCTCAAGCTTTCGACCAGCAGTCAAAACCAATGGTAACTCTAAAATTAAAAGATGCTGATAAATTTGGGAATGTAACATCAGAAATTAGCAAAAGAGGTTTAGGTAAAAATCTTATGGTAATCTGGATGGATTTTGAAGAGGGGGATAGCTATGCAGCCGAAGCTCAAAAAGCTTCTCCAAAATTTGTTTCAGCACCGCAAGTTACACAAACAATTAATTCAAAAGATGTTCAAATAACTGGTAATTTTACTGTTGAGTCTGCAAAAGAACTAGCAGCTCTACTTAATTCTGGTGCTTTACCTGTAAAATTAACTGAAATATATTCTAACTCTGTTGGAGCTCAATTTGGTGTTGACGCATTAAATCAAACGGTACTTGCTGGGATAGTATCTCTAGGTTTAATTTTCTTATTTATGCTAGTAGTTTATCGGCTGCCTGGTTTTGTAGCCAGTGTAATGTTAGTAGCCTATGTTTATATAGTAATAATATTCTTCAATTTAATTTCAGGTGTTCTAACCTTACCTGGTATAGCAGCTATTATCTTGGGTGTTGGTATGGCAGTTGATGCTAATATCATAATGTACGAAAGAATTAAAGAAGAAATTTCAGCAGGTTACAGTCTGAAAAAGGCTTATACAGACGGAGCAAAACAATCTTTATGGACAATATTCGATTCACAGATTACAACAGTCATAGCAGCCATAGTATTATTTATTTTTGGTACAAGTAGTGTAAAAGGTTTTGCAACTATGTTGTTACTGACAATATTAGTGAGTTTTATTACTGCAGTATTCGGAACAAGATTATTACTTAGTTTGTTAGTGAATTCAAATATATTTAACAATAAAACTTGGTGGTTTGGAGTTTCTAAAGATAATATAGTTGAAAGTAAAATACCTTTAAATTCATTAGACTTGCCAACAAAATTTGATGGTTTGAATTTTACTAAGCATATGAAAAAGTTTTTTGCTTTAAGTATAGCAATAATGGTTGCAGGTATTATTTCTTTATCTGTCTTTAAATTAAATTTAGGTATTGATTTTTCTAGTGGTACTAGGATAGATGTTTTAGCAAATACCGAATTAACAACAGAAGAAATTAAAAGTGATTTAGATAATATAAAAATTACAGAAGAAAAAATAGTTTTATCACCTGATAAAAAACAAGCGACAATTCATTCCAAAGAAAGTTTTGAACAAGGAAAAGTCATAGAAATAAAAGAATATTTTACTAAAAAATATCAAAAAGATGCAAACTTAAGTGTAGTATCGCCAGTTATTGGTAAGGAACTTGCTAAAAATGCCATGTTTGCTCTTATCTATGCCTCTATCGGAATAATAATTTACGTAGCACTTCGCTTTGAATGGAGAATGGGTTTTACGAGTATCTTAGCCCTGCTTCATGACGTAGCAGTTATTATATTTATTGCAAGTATCCTGCGTTTAGAAATTGATATTACTTTTATAGCAGCTGTATTAACAATAGTGGGATATTCTATAAATGATACAATAGTTACTTTTGATAGGATAAGAGAACATATGCGTTATGAAAAAGTTATAAAATCAAAGGAACAAATTTATAGAGTGGTAGATGTTTCTTTGCGTCAAACTTTGGTTCGTTCAATAAACACAGTTCTTACGGTAATTATAACAGTTGTTGTAATGTTACTGATAGGAAGTAAAGCTATCTTTACATTTAATATTGCCCTATTGATCGGTTTAGTCTTTGGTCTATACTCATCACTATTTGTGGCTTCTCAATTATGGGCTTTATTAAAGGTAATAGAACTTAAGAAAAAAGGAAAAATAGAAGTTAAACAAAAAGCAACAGCCAAGGAAAGAGCTGAAAATCATAAAGTTTTAGTTTAAGAAAAGATTAAGTTATATATTTAGTGTGGATAAAAATCTGCACTAAATATTTTTTTGTAAATTTTTATCACTATGTATTTGAAGAAATATTTTAATATATATAAAATATTTTTTGCTTGCCTATAAAAATAAGTATTTTAAATTATTTTTTGAGAGTTTACTCATTAATATTAAGAAAAATATTTTTTACTATTTTTTGTTGGGAGGCTAGCAAAATATAAATATTTTTTATTATTTTTCATTGGAAGAGTAACGTAATACAAATATTTTTTATATCTTAATTTGAACCAGAAAAAAATATTTTTATTATTTTTATCGGCATGCAAGATGAATAAAAATATTTTTACAATCTAATTTGGAAAATATTAAATTTTATTTTGGTGAAAAATCATTTTAATTCTTATGAGGATATAGCATTTTATTTTTAACCTAAGATTAATTTAAATAACAAACAACCCAACTTTTTCAAGTTGGGTTTGTCTATATTATTGTTTATTGATTATTTATATTTAACTAGATATTAGAATGATGCGTGATAAATACCTTTGTATTTTTCTTCTAATAATTTTTTAACTTTTGCACTAGTAAGAACTTTTTTAAGGGCTTTAACTCCGTCTGAATCCTTGTTGTCTTCACGAGAAACTAAAGAAAGAGCGTAGTATTCTTGGTCTTTTACATCTTCTTTAATAATTCCATTATCAACAGGATTTAAACTTAATTTAGATATTTTATCAGGATAGTTAAAAGCTAAATCTTTTTCGTTGTAGGCTTCGTTAAGGTTAAGTAAGGCTACTTTTGTAAAAGTAATATTTTTTGGATTAGCTGTGATGTCAGCTTCTGTTACTGTGTAGCTGTTAGGGTCTTTAAGGCTTATAACTTTTTCTTTAGCAAGAAGTCTTAAAGCACGAGCTAGGTTAGTTGCATCAGAAGGAACGGCCACATCAGCTCCGTCTTTTAATTCAGATATATTTTTTATATTTTTACCGTAGAAGGCTCCTGTAAAGTCATATATTTTTTGAATTTGAACTAATTTGGCATTATTCCCCTTATTGTAAGCGTCCATAAATGGTTTGTGTTGGAAGAAGTTAGCATCTACTTCTTTATTATTTAAGGCGTCATTTGGTTGTTTATAGTCAGAAAAATTAATTATTTCTAGTGTGTAACCATCTTTTGCTAAGTCTTCTTTTGATGCTTCTAGTATGTCAGTAACAACCTTAATATTCGCAGCACCTACTTTTATTGTTTTTTTCTCATTAGAAGTTGTTGATGTTTTTGATGAACAACCCGTAAAAATTAAAACTAAAGCTAATATGCTTGTTATTATAGTGAATGTTTTTTTCATTGTAATCTCCTATTTGAAAATAATTTTATTTTTTAGAAACCTTGTTAGCTATAAAATAACCAATATTTTGAATAATATAAACATAAACAATAAAAACAATAACTAAGAGATACATTAAGGGGTAGTTGTAATCTTGATAGCCGTAGCGGTAGGCAAATTCACCAAGACCTCCAGCTCCAATAACGCCCATAACGGTTGAGTATGATAAAATACTTATTGCTACTGAAGTGAATGATAGGATTAAATCTATTTTTATAGAGGGTATTAAGAAATAACGTATCATTTGTAACTTTGTAGCTCCCATGCTAATAGCCCTATCTATAATTCTATTTGGAATATTTAGTAAGGCTTGTTCAACAAATCTACTATAAATACTAATTGATACCAGTGTAAGTGGTAGGGTAGCAGCTAAATTTCCAAAAGCTGTTCCGAATAAAAATCTACTTATGGGTATTAGAATAAAAATAAATATTAAAAAGGGTACACTTCTTAACATATTTAATATAATACTCAAAGTTTGGTAGGCAAATTGATTGTATAGTAAATATTTTTTATTTAGTGAAAATAATAAAATGCCGAGTGGTATGGCTAGTAATAAACAAATGCTCATAGAAACAAAGAGCATAAAATTTGTTTCCCAAAAGGCTTTTACAATATTATCATAATTTTCTTTTATTAAATTAATCATCTAGCAAAAACTCCTTTACGTGTTTAAAGTAGTCTTTTTCATAGTCTATATTCTCACTCTTATTAGGAATAATAATTTCTTTTATGGTAGAATTTCCTAACAGTATGACCTTATCGCAGAAATTTTTTAGTATTGATAGGTTGTGAGAAATTAAAACAATAGAAATATCAGTAGTTTTTTTCAGTTTTATAAGTAAATCAAAAATTTCTTTTTCGCTACTACTATCAAGGGCAGAACTTATTTCATCACACAAAATAACTTTTGGATTTTGTAAAAGTGCCATTGCGATAGCAACTTTTTGTTTTTGTCCGCCACTAAGATTTCTGCAAGTAATATTTTTTAAATTTTCTATGTTCATAAATTTTAAAATTTTATTGATTTCAGCTTCATTTACTTTTTCTTTATTTAGTTTATAGATTAATGATAGGTGATAAAAAACAGTTTTTCCGTCTAAAAGATTATTATCTTGAAAGATGTAGACGACATTTTTTCTCATTTCTCTTAATTCTTTTTCGTTCATTTGGTCTAAATTTTTATTATTATAAATAATTTGTCCCTCGTCATAAGAAACCAAACCGTTTATCATTTTTAAAATTGTACTTTTTCCGCTTCCGTTACTTCCAATTAATCCTAAAACATCATTTTTCTTTATATCAAAAGAAATATTTTTTATTTGAAAATTAGAATTAGGATAATTTTTAGAAATATTTTTTATTTGAATTACCATATTTATCCTCCGACAATAATATAACATTTTTTTTTATGATTTTCAATATATAAATTTTATTGTTGCTTATTTTTTAAAATTTAATAATACATCGAAAAGATATGAAATAAAAGAGTTTTAAAATCTGTATCAGCTAAAAATAATTATCTGTATTAGTTTATTTTGATAAAAATTTTTTCATTGAAATTTTACAATTCCTTGTTTTTAAAGTATAATATTTTTCTAAAATTCAAAATAAAATTTTTATTTGTTTTATTAGGAGAAGATTTTATGTTTAAAAAATTTGGAAAATTACCTAAGAGGAATTTGAAAAAAAGAATAAAGGGTTCACCTTATTATAAAAATAATAAATTTAGAAATTTAGAAGAAAAACCAGTTTTAACAGAAGGTGTTAGTATGTTTGATGTATTAAAATCATTTTTTAGCAAAGGTGTTAATACAATTCCTGCAAGAATACCCATAACAGAAACTAATTTATTTACCTTAAACGATAAAAAAGATTATTTTATATGGTTTGGACATTCATCATACTTGCTTAATCTTGGAAAAATTAAATTTTTAGTTGACCCCGTCTTTAGTGGAAATGCCTCTCCGCTTCCGAATAATGTTAAAGAATTTGCTGGAACAGAATATTATAAATCGGATAAGATGCCCTATGTCGATTATTTAATAATTACTCATGACCACTACGACCATTTAGATTATAAAACTATTCTCGAATTAAAAAATAAGGTCGGTAAGGTTATTCTTCCTTTGGGAGTGTCAGAGCATTTTCTTTATTGGGGTTATAAAAAAGAAAATATTATTGAACTTGAGTGGTATGAAAGTTTTGAATTAAGTGAAAATTTTACAATTACATCTGAACCGACACATCATTCATCAGGCAGATTTTTAAAACCTAATCAAAGCCTTTGGACATCCTACGTTTTAAAATATCAAACTAAAAATATATTTTTAGGTGGAGATGGTGCTTACGGCAAACATTTTAAAGAAATTGGCAAGAAGTATGTAAAATTTGATTTAGCTTTTATGGAAAATGGTCAGTATAATAAGTTGTGGAAATATTCTCATATGTTTCCCAAAGAAACTTTACAAGCAGCAAAAGATATTAATGCACAAGTAGTAGTACCAATACATAATTCAAAATTTAAATTATCAGTTCATGAATGGAATGAACCCTTAAAAGAAATTACAAGATTAAATAAAGAAGAATTTAAACTTAATTTAGTAACTATGAAAATAGGAGATGTAGTATACTTAGATAACTTAAATTTTAATTATGAAAGATGGTTTGATAAAAATTAAAAATTAGCTTGACAGATATTTTTTAATTTGCTATACTTTAGGCGTAAATAAATTAAAGGAGCGTAAAGGATTATGAATCTGTATAGAGTTACAAAATTAAATACTCGTTGGCAAAGCCACTAGATACAGGTTGTTTCTTGCGTTTTTTACAGCATAGATACAGCCTTACAAGTGTTTGTAAAATTGTATCTATGTGGAAGATAAATAAAAATATAGCAAACCACGTAGATTATTTAAAATATATCTGCGTGGTTTTTTTGACCACCAATAGATACAATTAGGTGGTCTTTTTATATAAAATTTTATCAATTAAGGAGAAAACAAAATGAATAAAAAAGGGAAAATATTTTTAGCAGCTTTAGCAATAATTTTATTAGTGGCTTTATATTTTAATAAGTCAGAAGATAAAACAAAAGTAGATGACAAGAAAGTAAAAATAGGAGTATTGCAATTACTAAGTCATCCAGCCCTTGATAGTATCTATAAAGGTTTTGAAGATGAATTAAAAAAACAAGGCTATAAAATTGGAGAGAATTTAGAAATAGATTTACAAAATGCTCAGGGCGACCAAAGTAATTTAGCAGCAATGAGTAAAAAATTAGTTGCTGATAAAAATAATATTTTGGTGGGTATAACTACTCCTGCGACCTTATCTTTATCTAATGAAACAAAAAATATTCCGATTATTATGGGGGGAATAACTTATCCTGTGGAAGCTGGTTTGATAAAAAATGAGAACAAGCCTGGCAACAATATAACGGGAGTAAGTGATAGAACTCCAATAAAAGAACAATTAGAAATAATGAAAAAAGTTTTACCTAATATGAAAAAAGTAGGAATAATTTATACAGCAAGTGAAGATAATTCTACAAAACAAGCAAAAGAAGCTGAAAAACTAGCTAAAGAGATGAATTTAGAAGTTAATTTAAAATCTGTTGTTAATACAAATGATATTCAACAAGTTACAGAAAGTGTGGCTAGTAGTGTTGATGCAATTTTTGTTCCGATTGACAATACCATAGCTAGTGCCATGGCTACTGTTGTAAAAGTAACGGATAGCTATAAAATTCCAGTGTTTCCATCTGCCGATACTATGGTAAAAGATGGAGGACTTTTAGGAATAGGAGTTGACCAATACAAGATAGGTGTTGAAACTGCAAAAGTAGTAATTGAAGTATTAAAGGGTGCTAAAACAGAAGACAAGGCAATCGTACTTGCTAATGATGGAATTATTTATTTGAATAACAAAAAAGCAAAAGAATTAGGAATTACTATTCCAGATGAAATAAAAAATAAGGCAGAAATAGTAGTAGGAGAATAATATTTATATGGAAATATTAATATCGGCAATTTCTCAGGGTTTATTATGGGGAATATTGTCAGTAGGTTTGTTTATAAGTTTTAGAATTTTAAATATAGCAGATATGACTACAGAAGGTAGTTTTCCTTTGGGGGCTTGTGTTGCTGTTGTTGCTATAAGTCATGGTATAAATCCCTATATAGCAATTTTAATTTCAATTATTTTTGGTATGCTTGCAGGTTTTGTAACAGGTTTTTTAATAACGGTTTGTAAAATTCCTAGTCTGCTTGCAGGTATCTTAACTATGACGGCTTTACTTTCTGTTAATTTAAGAATTATGGGAAGACCTAATCTTAATATATTATCTAACAATACAATTTTTACTTTTTTAGAAAAATTTAACTTACCAAAAAGTTACAATATTATAATAATAGGACTTATTTTTTCTAGTATAGTAATTTTAATAATGGCATTATTTTTCAAAACAGAATTAGGGCAGTCTTTAATTGCGACCGGAGATAATATTAACATGGCATCATCACTTGGAATTTCTGTCAAAGCTATGACTATTTTAGGCTTGATGTTATCTAATGGAATTATAGCTTTTGCTGGAGGAATTTTGGCACAGAATAATGGTTATGCTGATGTTAATAGTGGTATAGGTGTTATAGTAATAGCCCTAGCTGCAATTATAATTGGAGAAGTTATTTTTGGAGATGTAACTTTTATAGAAAGATTAATTTATACAGTCTGTGGAGCAATTATTTACAGGTTACTTTTGGTTCTAGTTTTAAAACTAGAAATATTAGAAGCTAATGATTTTAAATTAATTACAGCTTTAATAATAGCCATATTTTTAACCTTGCCCCAGTTTAAAAATAATATTTTTAAGACTAGAAAGGGAAATTAGCATATGAATTTTATAGAAATTAATAATGTAAATAAAACTTTTTTTAAAAATACTAATAGGGAGCATCACGCCTTAAAAAATATTAATTTAAAAATTAATAGGGGAGATTTTATTACCATAGTCGGTGGGAATGGAGCAGGCAAGTCAACTTTATTAAATGCTTTATCAGGAAATTTTTTGGTCGATAGTGGAAAAATTTTTATAAATAATATTGATGTTAGTCTTATGAGTGAGCATAAAAGGGCTAAGTATATAAGCAGAGTTTTTCAAAATCCTCTTTATGGTACTGCACCTAGAATGACAGTTTGTGAAAATATGGCTTTGGCATATAGACGAGGAGAAAAAAGAGGTTTAAAATTAGGAGTTACTGAAGAAAATAAAAAATATTTTACAGAACAGTTATCTTCTTTAAATTTAGGTTTAGAAAATAGATTGCATACAGAAATAGGTTTATTATCTGGCGGGCAAAGACAGGCTATTTCTTTACTCATGGCAACAATTAAAAACCCGGACTTGCTACTTCTTGATGAACATACGGCAGCACTTGACCCAAAAACTCAAAAAATTATAATGGATATTACGGATAAAAAAATTAAGGATAAAAATATAACGGCACTGATGATTACCCATAATATACAAGATGCACTCAAGTATGGAAATAGATTAATTGTTCTTAATCAAGGAGAAATTATCAAAGATTTTAATAAGGAAGAAAAAGAAGTTTTAACAAGAAATGATATTTATAATATTTTAGATGAATTATAAGATTAATTTTAGAATGAACTATATTATATGGTTCATTCTTTTTTTATTGTGGTATAATTATGTAATATAAAATTATTGGAGTGTAATAATGAAAATTTCAATTTTATGTGTTGGCAAGATAAAAGAAAAATTTTATCGTGATGCAATTAAAGAATATGAAAAACGTTTATCCTCTTATGCAAAGTTACAAATTCTTGAAATTAATGACGAGAAGGTAAAGGTTGAAAATGATGCGGATATAGAGATAGCCAAGGAAAAAGAAGGAAAAAATATTTTATCGAAAATTAAGGACACTCAATTTGTTATAAGTTTAGAAATTTTGGGTAAATCTTTATCTAGTGAAAATTTAGCTAGCAAAATAGAAAATTTAGCAATAACAGGTAATAGTGATTTGGTATTTGTAATAGGTGGCAGTTACGGACTTAGTGAGAGTGTAAGAAAACGTAGTAATTATAGCTTATCTTTCAGTGAGATGACCTTTACTCATCAACTTATGCGAGTAATACTTTTAGAGCAGATATACAGGGCCTTTAAAATTATAAAAAAAGAACCCTATCACAAATAAAAAACATAGATTTTAAATTTTAGAAAATAAAAAATTAGAGTATTTAGGAAATTTTACCTTATAGTGATTTATAAATAAAAAGGATAGTGTTTTAAATGGTTGATAAAATTTTATTGCGAAAGCAGTTTATAGAAAAAAGAAATAGTTTGTCTGAAGAATATCGCAAGAGAGCTGACAAAGAAATTTTTAAGAGATTAGAAAATTTTAAAAGATTTAAACTGGCAAAAAAAATATTTATTTATGTCGGTTTTGGTTCGGAAATAAATACAGTATTACTAATAGAAAAATATATAAAAGAAAAAAGAATTTTTGTTCCCAAAATAGTAAAAGGAAAAATGGAATTAGTAGAAATATTTTCTGTTTCTGATTTGAGCAAAGGGTATTTTGGAGTTTTAGAACCTAGGTCTGAAAAATATTATTACGGGTCAATAGATTTGGTAATAACTCCGTCAGTAGTTTTTAATAAAAATGGATATAGGTTAGGTTATGGCAAGGGCTATTATGATAAATATTTTTCGAGTAGAGATTTCAAATTCAGCCTGGGTTTAGCTTACGAAAATATGCTGGCAGAAAATATCCCCTTGGAAGAACATGACAAAAAAGTAGATATGGTAATTACAGAAAATAGACTTATAAATACCCATGAAAATTTTGTCGTAACTACTAATATAAAAACTGATGATAAAATAATTTCAAGGGCGAAAGAAATTGCTAATTATTTTGAAGTTGATTATGCAGAAAGAAAAAAATTGACACTTAGGCAATTTTTATCTAAATATAATAATGCTATGCTTGTCTATAAGGATAAAATTCTCTATGTTAATCAGAAGGAAGAAAAATTATTTTTCCATATAGATACAGCCATGTTAAGAATTAAAAATAAGTCAGAACCCCTGTTAGACATAATAGGAGAAAAAAATCAAGAAATTTTAGATATTACTATGGGTCTAGCTAGGGATAGTATCGTTCTTAGCTATTTCGGTCATAGGGTTACGTCCTTAGAAGCTAGTAAAATAATTCATTTTATAGTTTCTTGTGGTTTGAATAATTTTTCTTCAGGAAATTTAGAAATAGATAAGGCACTTAGAAAAATAAAAACTCTCAATATTGATAGCTTAGAATTTTTAAAAAAATGTGAGGATAATTCCTATGATATAGTCTATGCCGACCCAATGTTTTCTAATAATATCAAGGATTCTGATAATATAGCAGTTTTTGATAAGCTGGCTTGTTTTGACGGGATAAGAGCTGAAGTGTTAGCAGAAATGAAAAGAGTTGCGAGGAAGAAAGTTATTATAAAAGCCCACAATTTAGATGCTGTTTTTGAAAGTTTTGGTTTAAAAAAAATCATTCGTTCAGGTTCTAAATTTAGTTTTGGCTATATTGATGTTTAAAACTTTGAAACAGGAGATAGAATTATAATGAAGTTAATAAAATTTTTACATAGTAAAGAAATTTCTCTATTTTTAAGTTTGTTAATATGTGCTATTATTTTTTATTTTTCAAATCAAAGTGGTAGCCAGTCCGAAAAAATTTCTAATACACTTTTTATAAGAAAACTAGGACATCTTAGCGAATTTTTTGCTTTAGGTTATTTTTTCAGTTCTTTTTTAGCGACTACAAAATATTTTTTTACAAATAAAAAAAAATACATAGTTTACAGTCTATTGTTTGTAGTCTTATATGCTATTAGTGATGAAGTTCATCAATTATTTATTCCAAATAGAAGTGGTAATATTACTGATGTTTTTATTGATAGCATAGGAGGAATGCTTGGTATTTTTACTTTTACTATTTTAAAAAATTTTTTTAAGATTTAAAATATTTTTAAAGTTTACTGTTTTTATTTGTACTTTTCTGAAAAAAATTGTAAAATGTATTATGACTAAAAAAAGGAGAAAAATATTGAAGGCTATAATAATAGAAGATGATAAGTTACTCGCCGCAAGAATAGCTAGCTTTATTTCTGAAAAATTTGAATCAGAAATTTGTTATGACGGAGAAGAAGGATTAGAAAAAGTAAAAAAAAATAAATATAATTTAATAATTATAGATAGTATCTTACCTAAGGTTAATGCAATAAAACTTTTAAAAAAATTAAAAGAGTGGAATTTGAATATACCAACAGCAGTATTAACATTTTCTGCTAGTGTTGAAGATAAATTAGAAATTATAGATTACGCTTTAGCGGAATATTTTTTCAAGAGTGGAAGCAAAGAAGAATTTTTAATAATAATAGATAATCTTATGCAAAGATTTAAAAATCAAAAAGATACTAATACCATAAGTTACGGTAATATAAGAGTTGATATACTTAATGAAACAGCTTACTACAATGATGAAATATTAGAAAATATAAAAGGAAAATACTTAGACTTGCTATATTTTTTCATTTTAAATAATAATATTATTCTAAAAAAAGAAGAAATTTTTGATAGGGTTTGGGGAGTAAATTCAGAAACTACCATGAATGCCATAGAAGTTTATATTTCTGGCTTGCGTAAGGAATTAAAAAAAGTAGGCTGTGAAAACTATATAAAAACAATTCGTGGAATAGGTTATTCTTTAGCATAGGAGATTATAATGGAATTTGTTTATCCAATAGATTATGAATTATATTCAGCAGAAGAGTTGGCTACAATTATTAAATTTTTAGATATTGTAGAAGAATGCTACACTTCAGGTGTGGAGCTTGAACGCTATAAAAAAACTTATAAAGAATTTAAAAATATTGTTAGGGCAAAGTAAGAAGAAAATAATGGCTTGAAAAATATAATTATATAATGAAATTAAGAATTTTTATGATTATTTAACAAATTAAAATAAAGAAGTTACAAAAATTATTTTACTAAAAATATTGAATATAAAATTTATTTATGTTATAATTTATAGTATAGGAACTGATCGTGTATTGCTACAGTTTTATAATGATATAGACTTTAATTTATAATTGTCTGTTGGCAAATTTTTATTCTTTATAATTTATTTTTTAATGTTGAAAGGAGATATATATATGGAAAAATTAAGAGAATATTTTTTAGCTACGAGACCCTACAGTTTCCCAGCAACTTTCGCACCTATTTTTATAGGAAGTAGTTTTTCATTATTTTATATAGAAAAGTTTAATTTTATTAATTTTACACTTTTTTTGTTGATTTGCTTATTAATACAAGCTGGAACTAATTTATTTAATGAGTACTATGATTACAAAAGTGGGCTTGATAAAATTGATTCCCAAGGTATAGCTGGTTCAATTGTAAAAAACAAATTAAGTGCTAAAGAAGTATTTATGGAGGCTGTTTTATTATATTGTATAGCATTTATTTTAGGTGTTATTTTATCATTTTATACAAGTATGTATCTATTATTAGTTGGTTCTATATGTATGTTAGTTGGATATATATACACTGGAGGTAAATATCCAATAGCTTATTCTCCTTTTGGAGAGATAGTTTCTGGGTTTTTTATGGGAACAATGATTATTGTTATTTCCTATTATTTACAAACTAGTTTCATTAATTTAGATGTGCTGATAATATCTATACCTATGTTTATTTTAATAGGCAACATGTTGATGGCTAATAGTATTAGGGATTTAGATAATGATAAAGTATCAGGCAGAAAAACTTTTGCTATTATTGTTGGTAAAAACAGAGCTATAAAAGTAATGGCTTTTTCCTACTTATTAGTGTACATACTAAGTCTATTATTCGTTTTGATAAAATATGCTTCTTTTTATAATTTGCTTATATTTTTAACGATACCCTTAGCAATAAATATAATAGCTGGTTTGAAAAATAATATAACAAAAGAAAAGATGGCTCCCTATATGATATTAAGTGCACAACTAACTATTGCTTATGGCTTACTAACAAGTCTGGCCTATATTTTAAATTATATAATTTAATTTATTATTATTTTTTAAAACGATGGGATCTAAACAGTTATTTAAGCTAAGCATATCTGGAATTTGAATACTATATTTGAATACTATACTGAGTAATTAATTAAAAAATTATTTTTTATTAATCTTCGCATCAAAATAGAAAACTATATTTTGTATCTAGTGGTAAAGTAATTTGCTAAATAGTGCTTAATAAAACAAAAAATTTGTCATATAATAATTTGCAATTAAGTATTTAGCTAGGGTATAATAGACTAAGACTAATTGTAGCAATCAATTATTAATAATTAAGGTATTATATTTATGTAAGGGGTTATATTAATGGGTAGGAACCTAAATTTTACAAAAGATATTTTTTTGATACTGTACTTGTAAATGATGAAATATTAGTAAAAAATTAAATTGTCAAATCATAAATATAAAATATCAATTATATTAAATTCTTGTCGTAAACAAGATAATTTAATAAATACAGATAGATAATTTATTAAATTAAAGTTATAATGAGTTTGAGATTATTATTGTTGATTATGTAAATAATCTTGAAATTGAGAGTGTATATGAAAAATTTAAAAATTTAGAAAATATTAATTATATAAAAAAACAGCTGAGTTCAAAATTAAGTTCTAAAAATATAGGTATAAATTGTGCAAAGCTAGACACCTTATTTTTTGCAAGAAGAAATTAATAAAATAAAAGATAATTATTTATTAGCTATTGCAGAAGAAATTAGTAAAAATGACAGTGATATAATTTTAATAAAGGGTTCTAATAATGAGTTTAAAAATACTTAAACTAATGGAATAAAGTTTTTTTCAAAAGAAATTTTGGATAAAAAGTATTTAATAGATTACACTTTAGCAAGTTATGCTATTAAAAAACAATTTTTAAGTATCTATAATTTAGAATTTAATACAGAAATTTTTGAAAAAGATAATATATGTTTTAATATTAAAATTTTTAATGATGCTAAAGAAATTTCTTTAGTCAAGACTACTAATTTTTATAAAAAATAAATAAATTTTAGGATAATAAAATTATTATTGAAAATAATAGTATGTGTATGTTGAAAACTATTGATAAGATAGAAGATTTTGCTTTGGAAAAAGAAAATTCTAGTGAATTACGATATTTATGTACCTACTTGTATTTGGATATTTTAAGTCAAGATAATAATATAGAAATAAATAAGATTGTATAAAATATTATTAGCGATAGATATAATTATTTTAAATTTAATAGTTTTTTTAAGAGAGTTATATTAAAAATATCTCCAAAATTATTTATAAAGAAGTTTTTAGTTAAGGAGAGATAGTAGTGAGAAGAATATTACACAATATTTTTTCCTATACTTTTATTTGTCTGTTTTCACTTGCTCTTATTTGGATAAGTGTAGCACCCTTTGTTTATGAAAGAATATTAAATCCTCTAGCCTTGTTATTGGGAATACCACTAACTTTTATGGGAATTATTTATGTAGCAAGAAAGATATTGTTTAGTGATGATGAAAAGTTAAAAAAATATAATAAATTTATTGTAATAGCATATTTGATATTTCAAGCCATAATTTTATCTATGGATACTTTAAATTTTTCTGACGGTGCTGAGTTAGAAAATGAAGCTCATTATATGCTAAATTATGGGCGATTTTCGGGAGAACGCTATTTTTTAGTTTATCCTAATAATATTAATCCAACAATAATTTTATATTGGTTGTATCGTATTGCTGGTATTTTGCATATTTCAGAAGTTCTTGCCCTGCACTTATTTTGCTTTTTATCAACATCAATAGCCATGTATTTTACTTATAAAACAGCAGGAAAGTTACTGGATAAACCAAAGCAAACACTTATTTTATTGTTAATGCTGGTCTATATACCATTTCAAATGTATAGTTTATTTTATTATTCTGATACATTTATGGTGGTATTAGTTTCTCTTATAATATATGTGCTAATTCCTTCAGATGGTAGCTTTATTTTTAAGAATAAACACATTATAGCAGTAGCCTTAATAGTAGGGTTTGGCTGGAATTTACGCTCTAATATTATTATAATTATTCCAGCCTTGATAATATACTTATTATTTTTCAAATGGTATAAAAAATTATTATTACTATTACTTACTTTTGGGTTATCATTTTTTGTGTTCGGTAAAATTTTTGATGCTATTTGGAGCCATTACGGCTTTTTTATAGATGAGGGTTATAAATTTCCTATGATGCACTGGGTAACTATGGGAATGAGTATTCAGGGAGGTAGTTATAATTGGCAAGATTTTCAATATACCTATCTAAGTCAAAATAAGATGACAGATGACCTAACTTTATTTTTAAATAGGGTATTTCACAGACCAATTTTCTTAAATTTATTAGTTTTTATTCTGAAAATTAGGGGGAATTGGAGTGATGGAACTATTAATTATACTAATGGAACTAGGGCATTAAGAGAGGGAGATAGTTTTCTTTGGCAATTATTTTACGGTAGTAATAATAGTTTCTTTATCTATCTTTCTCAATTTATCTATGATGTAATTATCTTTATGATGGTTTATTACATCTATAAGCGAAGAAAAGAGTATATTACATCTGGCTTTTTATTCCAAATAATTATATTCGGTGTTTTTGTATTTCATTTGATTTGGGAAGCAAAACCCCGTTATGTTTATGCTTGGATGCCTATAATCTTTATACTAGCAATAAAGGGAATTACTATATTTGTAGAGGAAAATTCTACAACCATATTCAGCAAGTACAGGAAAAAATTACTCCTAGCATTTGCTTTTGTATTTTCTATTCAATTAGTTAGTGATAGTTTTTTAAGACCTAGTTATTCTATGAATCTAGATTATGATTCGAGAGTAATAAATGGTATTAGTATCTATGCGACAGATAATTATTTACGAGATGGTATAGTTAGGGTCAATAAGGATACGACTGTTGAACAGACCTTTAAGGCAACTATGGATTTTAGCTACGTTAGGGGGTATATTTCGGCTTATGATGAAAATAATAATTCTAAGTATAGGGTAGAAATTATAGACAAGGCTACAAATAAAACTGTTCGAGAAAAAATATTTATTTATCGAGAACTTTATTGGGAATTACCTTTACAGACTTATACTTTACGTTGGTATTTTGATAAATTGCCAGTGGGTGAGTATAGTATAAAATTTTCACAAGTAGAAAATGTAAATAATGGCAGTATTGTAATTTCTAGTGTGCCAAATGAAATGTTAGATATGTATACAAGTGGTAGTATGTATATTAATGGGCTAGAGCAGGGCAAAAAAGATTTGGCATTGCAAATTGGGCGTAGATATGAAAAATTATGGTGGTATTAAAATACTAATCTTAAAAATAAAATTTTTTATTTTAAGTATTTTACTAATTAAAATAAATTCTATATAAAATTATAAAAAAATATTTTTCTCCATGAGTAGCAAAACTATAAGCAAATCTACTTATGGAGAATTTTTATGTAAAAAATTTGTTTATAGAAAAATGACTATAAATCATAAGAAGTATAGTCATTAAATTAAAAAGTATTTTCAAATTATTTGATAGATTTTATTTTTAAATATAATCTATTTTTTATTAGTCTACTATCATTTCTTGTGCTATTTCAAATGCACTAAGTTTTGCTGGATAATAAGTAGGCCAATTATCCATTTCTTCTAGTAATTTTTCTTGGCTTTGACCACCGAAGAAAATATGGAAGTGGTTAGTTTTAATAGGAGCTATGTTATGGTCGCTAAATTGTACATATTTATAATTTCCTGCATTTTCATCAGTCGCTTCAAATAAGAATCTAACCCCTCTATTTCCTTTTTTGTAAGTTAGAATTTTTTTCCCTACATATTTGTAAGTGAATTTTTTAGCTTGTCCATTTACAAAAAATTCCATAGTATTATCTTTAATTACTATTTTTTCTACGTCTGTTTTATATCCTGTATTGTAATATTTTTTATATTCTTCAGCAGTCATTGTTTGAGATTTTTTAGCCTTATAGTCAAATACTTGGTCTAGATCACCATTTACTAGATATGGATAAACAGATTGCCATTCTCCGTAATAGTCAGATAAGTCTCTGTCTTTAACGTCACTGTTATTAAAGTAACCATTATGAACAGTTTTTTCAGTTTCTGCTTCACTATTTTCTGGTAAAATTTCTTTTCCGCTTTGGCTAGTAGTTTTTTCAAGATTTGCCAAATTTTCTTTCATAATAGATATGTAGTCTTTACCAGCATCAACCTGCTCTTTTGTTAAACTTTCTAGTGGATTAAGAACAGATAGTTGAACATTAGTTTCTTTTGCTAGGGTTTCAGCAATAGATTTTTTGGCGTTTTCTTCAAAGTAGATATATTTAATTTCATTTTCTTTTATGTATTTAGTTAATTCTTCTAATCTTGCTATTGATGGTTCTTTGTCTGCTGATATTCCTGTAATACCTACTTGCTTTAATCCGTAATCAAGTGCCAGATATGAAAAAGCAGTATGTTGCGTTACAAAATATTTTTGTTTTGCTTGAGATAGTTTTTCTGTATATTCTTTGTCTAGGGCTTTTAATTTTTCTAAATAAGTATTTGCATTTTTTTCAAATACTGATTTTTTGTCGGGATAATTTTTTATTAAGCCTGCTTTGATATTTTCTACTAATTTTATAGCACGATAAGGAGATAGCCACAAGTGAGGGTCAAATTCGTGATGATGTCCTTCTTCTGAGTGATGATGTTCGTGTTCTTCTTCCTCTACAGGTAATAATACTAGATCTTTAGTTGCTTTAATTATTTGATTTTCATCTTTATTAAGAGATTTTATTACTTTTTCGACCCAAGTTTCCATATTATCATCTTCATAAATAAAAGCGGATGCTTCTTTAATTTTTACCATATCCTGTGTTGATGGTTCAAAATCGTGAACTTCTGTTCCTGCTGGTATAAGTAATTCAACATTTGCTTCATCTCCAACTATTTGTTTTGTAAATTCATAAATAGGATAGAAGGTAGTAACAATATTTGTTTTGTTATTTTCTTTTGCATTGCCACAGGCAGTCAGTAAGATAGTAAATATTGATATAATAGTTAATAATAATTTTTTCATTAGATAACTCCTTTGTGTTTTATTTTATTTGTTAAATTAATTGCTATGAATATTGTTATAAATATTAATGTTATGGTTGCACTTGCTGGGGTTTCTGCATAATAAGATATAAATATTCCTGCTATCATACCAAGAAGGCATATTATAATACCACTAAATATAACACTTTTAAAATTTTTGCTAATTGTTAGGGAGATACTTGCTGGTAGGATTATTATTGTTGAAACTAATAAGGCACCAACTGCAGGTATCATTAAGGAAATAGCGACACCAGTAAGAATATTAAATAGTGTAGATGTTAATTTAATATTAAGTCCTTCAGAAAAAGATATGTGTTCATCAAAGGTCATAATATACAGAGGTCTAAAAAATAATATTGTAAGAAATATGATAATTAGAGCAATAAGAAATAATGAAATAACTTGATTTATATTAATTGTAATTATAGAACCGAATAAATATTGCTCTAAACTTAGGCTACTTGATGATGTTTTGCTCATAACAACCATAGCTATTGCAAGTCCTGTTGACATTAAAATAGCTGTTCCAAGTTCCATAAAATTTTTATAAATAGTTCGCAGATATTCTAAGAAAATGGCAGCAATTATTACCACTGTAATTGTTGCATAGGTAGGAGAAAATCCTATTAAAACACCTAGTGCAATTCCTGCTAAAGATACATGACTGAGTGTATCACTTAATAAACTTTGCCGTCTAAGTATTAAAAATGTTCCTAAGATAGGAGCAAAGATACTCATTGCAATTACAGCTAGTAAAGCTTGTTGTATAAATTCATACTTTAATATACTTAACATAGAGTCTCCTATTTAATTTTTTATATGAAGTTTACAGCACCAAGAATTTGTATCGGTTTTGCAAAGATGAATATTTTTTGTTGCAAATCTATCGACAACATCGTTATCGTGAGTAATCATTATGATAGTTTTTTTGTCTTGATTTACTTTATCACTTAGCATATTGTAAAAATCATTTCTAGTTTTTTCGTCCATACCTGTTGTTGGCTCGTCTAATATAAGAATATCGGCATCACTCATCAGCATTCTTGCAATAATTATTCTTTGTTTTTGCCCACCACTCAAATTACCAATTTTCTCATCTTTTTTATTCCACATTCCAACCAAGTCCAAATTTTTTTGGATATTTTCTTTTTCTTTACTAGTAAATTTTTTGAACCAACTATTTTTTCTGTAAAGACCTGACTTTACAAATTCATAAACGGTAGAAGGAAAACCAGAATTAAAACTTGCTATTTGTTGGGGAAGATATGATATGGTCAGTTCTTCATTATTAATATTTTTTTTAGCAATATTGATAATGCCATTTTTTATTTTTAAAATCCCGATTAAAATTTTTACAAGAGTAGTTTTGGCTGCACCATTTTCTCCAGTAATTGTTACAAATTCTCCACTGTTGATATGAAAATTTACATTTTCTAATACTGGGTCTTTGTCGTAGTTAAAAGATAAATTTTTTACTGAAATATATTCCATATTTTAACCCCTAATATTTTTAATAAGATCAGCAAGAAATTTGCTAATAATTTCTTTTTCACTCGTATTATAATTTTCTAATATTTGCTTGTAAGAATTAATAGTTCTTTGATGGTGATTTTCGTGTTCTGTTGCAACATCAAGAGCTTCTTTAGAAAGTTTATAGCGTAAAATTCTGCCATCTTTATTATCTTTTTCTGCTATTAACATATTTTCTTCGAGTAATAATTTTATGGCTTTAGTAACGGCAGCCTGACTTATATTTAATTTTTTAGCTAAGTCCTTATTATTTGTATTTTCATTCTTTAAAATCATCAATATATGTTTTTGTGTATTTGTATAATTGTGGTTGCAAAAACATTCGCCTACTAAGAGTTCATTTTGATTTCCTGAATGAATTATTATTTCATTAAGTGTGTTTTCAATTTTATGTGCAATGTCTTCCATACATAACCTCCAAAATAATTAATTAACTGGTTAATTATATCATTGTTTTTTTAAAATTTCAATACATTTATTTCAAGATAAATATAAATTAGCTTTACTTGAAAGATATTATCAATTATAATAATATTTATTAGAAAATTTTTGGGGGATAAATTAATGAATATAAACTTAGTTTATGCTAGTTTAACAGGAAATACAGAAGCCTTAAGTGAATTAATTGTTGGAAAATTTAAAGAAGAGAAAAATTTAGATATTCAAATGTACTTTGTAGAAGATATGGACGATTTTTCTATTTTAGAAGAATCTGACGCATTTATTATTGCTACATACACTTACGGAGAAGGTGATTTGCCTGATGAAATGGAAGAATTGTTTGAAGGCATTTTAGATTTAAATTTAAAAGGAAAAATATTTGGAGTTATTGGAACGGGAGATACAATTTATGATGAATATTGTGTTTGTGTTGACCAATTTGATGAACAAATTAAAAAAACTGGTGCGATAAACCCTACAAAAAATTTAAAAATTGAAATAGAAGCAGACTGCGACGAAGATTTTGAAAATATTGATAAATTTATCGAAGATTTTTCAGCCGCTTTATAAAATTAAGAACAGAATATTTTATTCTGTCTTTTTTATTTTAATTACTAATTTAAAAAGTAGTTTACTTTTTTTAGAATATGGTATAATATTTTTAATGATAATGATTATCAATTTATTTTGGGAGTTGATGCGTATTTATAAAAAAAGAAGTTTTTGGATAATTTTATTTTTTCTTATTTCAATTTTTTCTTTAACGATAGGGGTTGAAGATTTTAGTTTTATAAATCTTCTAAAAGGTCAAAGTGATGATATACAAATATTATTACTAAGTCGTATTCCTAGATTAATGAGTATTATAGTTACTGCTAGTATTTTGAGTATAAATGGTCTAGTAATGCAAACTATGGCAAATAATAAATTTGTATCGCCATCAACAACAGGAGTAATGGATTGGTGTAAATTAGGAGTTTTAGTAGTTTTATTATTTTTTCATGATGCTGGTAGTCTTCTAAAAATATCAGTCGCCTTGATTTTTGGTATGTTTGGAAGTTTCTTTTTTATGAAATTAATAAGAATAATAAAAACACGAGATAATTTATTAGTTCCTTTAATAGGAATAATGCTTGGGGGAGTAGTAGGTAGTATCTCATCATTTTTTGCCTTTAAATTTGATTTAATTCAAAATATTTCTTCCTGGTTGCAGGGAAATTTTTCTCTAATTTCAAAAGGAAATTATGAAATACTTTATCTAGGTCTGCCCTTATTAATTTTAGTATATATTTATGCCAATTTATTTACCATATCTGGTTTAGGAGAAAAAGTTACAACTTCTTTAGGTTTAAATCAGAATAAAATTTTGAGTTTGGGTATGATGATAATTTCTGCTACTACTGCAATAGTTGTTGTAATGATAGGGAGCATACCTTTTATAGGTTTGATAGTTCCCAATATAGTTAGTATGCTCAAGGGTGATAACATAAAATCAACAATTTTTGATACGGCTCTAGTAGGTTCTTATTTTTTACTATTGTGTGATATGCTAGGAAGAGTGATATATATGCCTTATGAAGTACCAATAAGTGTAGTTGTAGGAGTTTTGGGAAGTTTTATCTTCTTATTTATATTATTAAGGAGAAAAAATTATGCAGGATAAACAAATAATTAAAAAATTATTAATACTGGGTTTTATAGCTATATTTCTCATTTCTTTTTATATTTTTTTTGATTTAAAATCAGAATATATATTTAATCTAAGATTAAAAAAAATGCTAGCAATAGTTTTAGTTTGTTACGCTACTGGTTATTCAACAGTAGCATTTCAAACCGTAACAAATAATAATATATTGACACCAAGTATTATGGGTTTAGAAAGTGTATATATATTTTTACAAACTTTAGTAATTTTTTTTATAGGTTCGCACTCCTTAAAAAAAATGTCTACAATGGCAGAATTTTTTTCTTCTTTACTTTTAATGATAATTTTTTCAGTAATAGTTTATGTACTACTATTTGAAAAATTATCAGCAAATGTTAATATGGTAGTTCTATGTGGTATGATACTCGGAGGATTTTTTTCGTCCCTGTCTAATTTTATGCAGGTACTTTTAGACCCGAATGAATTTTTAATTTTACAGGGTAAAATTTTTGCAAGTTTTAATACCATAGGCTATGTGTACTTAAATATTTCTGCTGTCCTTATATTAATAGTAATAATTTTTTCCTTATTTTTTATGAAAAAGTTAGATGTTATCTCACTTGGGAAAAAGACATCTATATCTTTAGGACTTAATCATTCTTTATTGGTTAAGATTATTTTTTCATTAATAGCAGTTCTTATAAGTATATCTACAGTTTTAGTAGGCCCTATGACTTTTTTAGGAATAATTATTGTGAGTATAACTAGACATTTTTTACCTACCTATAAGCATATTTACAAAACTATATGTGCTAGTCTAATAGGTGTAATATTGGTAGTTTCTGCAATGCTTATTATGGAAAAAATATTAGCCTACGATACAGCAGTATCTATAATAATTAATTTTGTTGGAGGAATATATTTTATATACTTAGTCATTAAGGAGAATAGAAAAAATGCTAGAGGTTAGAAATATTAATAAGACTTATGGAAAAACAAGAGTATTAGCTGACGTAACTTGTAAAATAGAAAAAAATAAATTTACCGCCTTTATAGGAAGTAACGGTGCAGGAAAAAGCACCTTAATAAATATAATAGCAAGAACATTAAAATCTGATAAGGGTCAAGTTATCATAGACGGTATGCAACTTGCAGAATGGAAAACAGAAGAATTAGCAAAAAAAATTGCCATACTTAGTCAATTTAATCATATAAATATAAGACTAACAGTTAGGGAATTGGTATCTTTTGGTCGCTATCCACATTCTAAAGGAAAAATAACAGATGCGGATAAAGAAAAAATAGATGAAGCATTAGAATATTTGAATATAAAACATTTAGAAAATAAATTTCTTGATGAATTAAGTGGTGGTCAAGTTCAAATGGCATATATAGCTATGGTAATAGCACAAGACACAGACTATATACTTTTAGATGAACCCTTAAACAATTTAGATATGAACCATTCAGTAAAAATAATGAAAGTTCTAAGAAAGTTAGTTAGGGAAAAAGGAAAAACAGTAATAGTTGTAATTCATGATATAAATTTTGTATCAGTTTACGCTGATAATGTCATAGCCCTAAAAAATGGCAGCATAATTACGCAAGGGCTTAATGAAGAAGTAATAACTAGAGAAACATTAAAAGATATATATTCATTAGACATGGATATTCATACCGTAAATAATTGCAGAATATGTATGTATTATAAATAAATTATTTAATACTAGAAAAATAATTTATAATTTCAAGAAAATAATTTTATTTGATAAAACAAAAATTATAAAAAATATTATTAATTTATAAGGAGATTTTTAAAAGTGAAAAAATTCAAGAAAATATTAGTACCATTTGCTGCTCTTACAGTAGCTTTATCATTAACTGCTTGTTCAACAAGTTCATCAAATTCATCTTCTTCAAGTCAAGAAGCAACAAAAGTTAAAATTATGACAAGTAACGGAGAGGTTGAAGTAGCAAAAAATCCTAAGAATGTTGCAGTATTTGATGTTGCAGTATTAGATTTTATTCAAAGATACAATATAAAAATAGAAAATTTAGCAACAGCAAAAATATCAGTACCTTATTTAGATGATGTGATTAAGGGCAAAGATACTTTGGGAAGTTTAAAAGACCCAAATTATGAAGCAACAAGTACAGTAAAAGCAGATATAATTTTCACAGCAGGACGTCAAAAAGAATTTTTAGAAGAACTAAAAAAATTAGGAACAGTTGCTTACTTTGAGGCACAATCTGAAAATGCTTTTGAAACAATGTTTAAACACAATGGAGAGTTTGCAAAAATATTTGGTGTTGAAGATAAGGTTGCAGCTGATAAAGTAAAATTTGAAAAGAAAATAAAAGAAGTATCAGAAAAAGCAAAAGCATCTGGGAAAAAAGCATTGATAATTATGACTAACGAAGGAAAAATTACTGCTTTTGGTCCGAAAAGTAGATTTGGATTTGTTCACAACTTGTTAGGTTTTGAAGCAGCTGATGCTAATATTGAGGCAAGTACACACGGAGCAGAAATCAATTACGAATATATTTCAAAAGTAAATCCAGATATTATATTCTATGTTGATAGAAATACTGTTGTAAAAAGTAAAACAAATGCAAATGCAAAAACAACTTTAGATAATGAATTAGTTAAAGCAACAACGGCTGGTAAAAACGGAGCAATCTATGAATTAGAAGCTCAATATGCTTATTTGGCACCGGACGGCTTAACTTCATTTGAAAGAATGATAGAAATTGTAGAAAAAGCAGTTAAATAATGTTTTAGGTTATAGATAAAAAATAAAAAAGACAACCTTTTGAACTGACCCCCAAAAGTTAGACCTAAAAACTAACTAAAGGAGGTCAGTTTTTTAATGGCAAAATATAGTACAGAATTTAAAATGAAAGTAGTAAAAGAATATTTAGAAACAAACATCTCAT
>NZ_JAHKEI010000017.1:0-26940 GCF_018790995.1 Gemella sp. zg-1178 | reverse complement strand
TAATGTGTTTGCCTTTTGTGTTATAATGTTCTTGCATCTCTTGGTATCCTTTTTTTGTAGTTACTAAAAGTATATCCTATGAGATGCTTTTTTTGTACTACTGGCTAACTTAATTATATAATTTACTAATATATTAAAGATAAATGATAATTTGAGTATTCTTAATTAACGTGTTATAATGTAAGGTGGTAAATTTTTTATAAGGGTCGAATTAATTTATGGATATTAAAAAAATTATAAAAAATATTAAAATAAAAAAAATATATGGTAAAATTCCTGAAGCACTTGCTGGAATTACTAGCAATTCAAAACAGGTTAAAAAGAATTTTTGTTTTGTTGCCCAAGTTGGTTATAGTGTTGATGGTCATGATTATATCAAATCGGCAGTAGATAGTGGTGCAAGTTTGATAGTAGCCAGCAAGGATACAAATTATAATTTTAATAATTCTTGCGTCCTAGTAGTAAAGGAAAAAGAAGTAAATAAAATTGCCAGTAAATTGGCGGCTTACCTAAATGACAGCTATAAAAAAATTTCTACCGTAGCAGTAACGGGTACTAATGGTAAGACAAGTATTACCTCATTAATTCATAATATTTTAATACTGCTAGGAGAAAGTAGTTCTTATCTAGGAACGAATGGATTTTGTAAAAATGATGATAAACCTATCTATCTAGGAAATACGACACCAGATGTTGTCAGCCTGCACAATAAAATTGGTGAAGTTAAAAGGGAAAATATCAAACATTTTTCTTTTGAAGCCTCATCACATGCCATGGTTTTAGGAAGAATTTATAATGTTGATGTCGATATAGCAATTTTTACTAACCTAACACACGAGCATTTAGATTTTCATGGCGATATGCAGACCTATGCTTATGACAAGGCCTTACTATTTTCAACCCTAGGAAATAATTTATTAGAGAGCAAGTACGGAGTTCTTAATAAAGATGATAAATACTATGAGATAATGTCTAAGTGTCTTTATCAAGAAGAAATTACATATTCGATAGAAGATAAAAGTGCAGATTTTTATGCCTATAATATTAAAACGGCTACTATAAATAATAAATTAGCAACTAGTTTTACTTTGAAAAGTCCAGAGGGTAATTTTGAAGCGACAATACCATTTATCGGTAATTTTATGGTAAGTAATATCTTGGCTGCCCTAATAGCAGTATGGTTAAAAGGATTTTCTTTGGAAAAAATTATAAAACTTTTACCCAACTTGTCAGCCTTATACGGACGTATGGAAATTTTAGGAGAAGGCTTGCCAATAGATATAATAAGTGATTTTGCCCACACACCAGACGGCTATGAAAAATTATTAGAGGCTACTAAGGAGATGAGAAAGGGCAGAAGAACTCTGCTTTTAACTGGTATGGGTGGCGGAAGAGATTTGTCAAAAGGGGCTTATATAGGTAAGATAATATCGCAAGCAGATTGTGTGATTATCACAACAGACAGTCCAAGAGATGAAGATGTAGAAGTTTTGATGTCATCCATAGAAGAAGGAATGCAACACAAAAATTACGAAAAAATATGGTTTAGAACAGAAGCAGTAAAAAGAATAGTAGAATTATCACAAGAGGGTGATGTAATAATTTTGGCATCAAAGGGTAGAGAGGACTACGAAATTTTAAAAAACGGCAAAAAAGTTTGGCACTCTGACCCTGTAATATGTTTAGAAGAGGCAAATAAGAAATATAAGAATGAAAGGTAGAAAGTAGAAGTGACCACAATACAAGAACAAGTAACAAAGAGAAGAACTTTCGCAATAATTTCTCACCCTGACGCTGGGAAAACTACCCTAACTGAAAAATTATTATTATTCGGTGGAGCTATTAGAGAAGCTGGAACAGTCAAGGGAAAGAAAACAGGAAAATTTGCTAAAAGTGATTGGATGGATATAGAAAAACAACGTGGAATTTCTGTAACATCATCTGTTATGCAATTTGATTATGACGGAAAAATAATAAATATTTTAGATACGCCAGGACACGAAGATTTTTCTGAAGATACCTATAGAACTTTGATGGCAGTAGATAGTGCAGTCATGGTAATTGACGGAGCTAAGGGGATAGAGGCACAAACTCTAAAACTTTTTAAAGTTTGTAAGATGAGGGGTATACCCATATTTACTTTTATCAACAAGTTGGATAGGGAAATAAAAGACCCCTTAGAATTATTAGAAGAAATTGAAGAAAAATTAGAAATAGAAACTTATCCTATGAACTTACCAGTAGGAATGGGACAAAACTTTTTTGGTATCATGGATAGAAAAAATCATTATATAGAACCCTTTAAAGAGGGAGAAAATTTTGTTGATCTAGATAGTGAATATAATATTTTTGATAATAATCCTTTGGCAAATGACACTATGTATACAAAATGTGTCGAAGATATGATATTAATTACACAAGCAGGTGTAGAGTATGACTATGATAAGCAGTTAAGAGGGGAACAAACTCCAGTATTTTTTGGTTCTGCCCTGTCGTCATTTGGAGTGGAAAGTTTTTTAAATTATTATGTTGATACGGCACCGACACCAAAAGAAAGAAATACCGTAGAGGGTAGCAAGGTTCAGCCACTAGATAAAGAATTTTCAGGATTTATTTTTAAAATTCAAGCCAATATGGACCCGAAACACAGGGATAGGATAGCCTTTTTAAGAGTGTGTTCAGGAGTTTTTAATCGAGGAATGGACGTTAATCTTACGAGAACTGGCAAAAAAATAAAAATTTCACGTTCTACCAATTTTATGGCTGATGATAAAGCTACCATAGATACAGCCTATCCAGGAGATATTATCGGTCTTTATGATAGTGGTAATTATCAGATAGGCGATACACTTTACCAAAATAAAAAAGTTGAATTTGAAAAGTTGCCGTCGTTTACGCCAGAAATTTTTGTTAAGGTTTCTGCAAAAAATGTCTTGAAGCAAAAACATTTCCACAAGGGAGTGGAGCAACTGGTTCAAGAGGGGGCTATTCAATATTATAAAACCTTACACACCAACCAAATAATTTTAGGTGCAGTTGGGCAATTACAGTTTGAAGTTTTTGAACATAGAATGCGAAATGAATATAATACCGAAGTTATTATGGAACATATCGGGCAAAAGACGACACGCTGGATAGAAAATGAAGATATGATAAAAGAAAGTATGTCATCATCAAGAAGTGTGCTGGTAAAAGACTTGCAAGATAAGTATGTATTCCTTTTTGAAAATGAATTTGCTATGCGTTGGTTTAGTGATAAATATCCTGAGATAAAGTTGTATAGCTTATTATAGTAATAGGGGTTTAATATGAAAAAATCATTAAATATAAATTTTGCTTATTATAAAAATCCAAAATACAAAACTATTATAAACTATATTTTCTTTGGAGTTTGTACCACTCTAGTTAATTTAGTAGCCTACTACATATTGACTAGGTCAGGAATGGAAAGGGCAGTAGCAAATTTTATTTCGATAGCACTATCCATACTCTTTGCTTATGTAGTTAATGCAAGATATGTATTTAATTCTAAGGCTTACGGCTTTAAAAAAATATTTTATGAATTATCAAAATTTTTCACATCAAGACTATTTACTATGGCTGTGGAAATATTAGGTGTGGAATTGTTAGTCTGGATAGGATTTCAAGATTTTATTGGTAAAATAATTACTCAATTTATTGTAATAGTGGTAAATTACTTAATCAGTAAATTTATAGTTTTTATAAAGAGCTAGAAGATAAGATATGAAATTTTTTATAACCTATGTTGATATTAGTTAGTTGATACAAATGTATAGAATAACACCATTTAAATAAGGTGAAAAAAGTGATAAGAGTTCACTACCTATGTTAGTAATGAGATTATTAATGTAGATATAAACCTAGAGATTACATAGATTTAATGTATCGTTAAATAGTTTAAGTTTTTGTTAAAATATTTAGAAAATTTAATTCCAAATATAATTGTTAAATAATAATATTAAGTTCAATAATAATACTATATTAACAAAAAATACTATATGATATTATTTATATATCAGGAGTCATAGAGTGAAAGTAATAAAAATAAGTTGATTTAGAAAATATGATTCCCCAAAAATGATTAGAAATATTAGAAATAAATATAAAAGAAGGATTTAATATATTCATATAAGTGAGAATATATTACTTTTTTTGTTTGAAAATCCAATATATAAACATTTTACGTTATTTTGTTGTATAATGTTTGTAAAGGATGTAAAGGAGTTATAAAAATGAACAAGTTTCAACGACATCAGGAAATTACTAAATTAGTAAATAAAAAAGGAACAGTAAGGATTTCAGAAATTATGGGAACATTTGGTGTTACAGATATGACCGTCCGAAGAGATTTTATTGAACTTGAAGAACAAGGTGTATTAAAAAAAATACATGGTGGAGCAAGATCGAATTCAGCCTTCCAATATAAAGAAGTATCGTACAGAGAAAAGCATACTAAAAATCCTGAAGAAAAATTAAAAATAGCTAAATTAGCGGCGAATTTAATAGAAGAGGAAGATACAATTTTTTTAGGTCCAAGTACTACTGTAGAAATCTTAGCTGAAGAAATTCAAAATACTAATTTAACAGTAGTTACTAATTGCCTACCAGTATTTAATATTCTATCTAAGAAAAAATCTGTAACATTTAAGGTGTTTTTATTAGGTGGAGAAATGCGTCAAATTTCAGAATCATTTGTAGGAGAAATTACAAATACTAGTTTAGAAAATATGCATTTTAGTAAAATGTTCTTCAGTGCTAATGGAATATTTGAGAATGATGTTATGACTTCGTCGCTGGAAGAAGGCTATACTCAAAAATTGGCAATTTATAATTCTTTGGAACAATATTTATTATTAGATAGCACAAAAATTGGCAAGAAAGATTTTACTACATTCTGTAAATTGGCTGACTTGACGGCTGTAGTAACAGATTCAGAAGATGCAGATATAATTAATCAAATTTCAAAATATATTGAAGTAATATCGTTAGAACAATAATATGAATAAAAAATAATGGGAATTTACTTAAGGTGAATTATTATAAAATTTAGTATATGTATTTCCAATTCTTAAGAATATCAACATAATTAAAATTAGCTAGTTTAATTTTTCAAAAATGAAAACAATATAATGAAAACGCATGACAGTAGTGATTGGGACTGTCATTTTTTGTTTTTATAAACAATTATAAACAAAAAAATAACAAAATATCCAAAAAAAGTGTTGACAAATGTGTTTTTTTTTGTAAAAATGAAAGTGTAGAAAGAGAAGCAACAAAAACAAACATTCTACTAAATAAAATAAAAACAAGAGGAGGAAATTTAAATGACAGTTGTATTAGGTTCTGATAAAGCAGGAGTGGAATTAAAGAATGTACTAAAGGCTTACTTGCTAGATTTAGGACATGAAGTACTAGATGTTGAAAAAGAAGATGCAGATTTTGTTGATGTAACATTAGCAGTGGCTAAAGAAGTTGTTGCAAATGAAAAAAACTTAGGGATTGTAGTTGATGCTTATGGAGCTGGTCCATTTATGGTAGCGACAAAACTTAAAGGAATGGTAGCAGCAGAAGTTTCAGATGAAAGATCAGCTTACATGACAAGAGTACACAACAATTCAAGAATAATTACAATCGGTTCTGAAATTGTTGGTCCAGGAATTGCAAAAAACATCGCCAAAGGATTTGTAGAAGCAGATTACGACGGTGGACGTCACCAAATTCGTGTAGATATGCTTAACAAAATGTGCTAATTGAATTATTTATAGGAAGAAAGTATAAAGAGGAGATACAAAAATGAAAATAGCTATCGGATGTGATCACATTGTTACAAATGAAAAAATTGCAGTTGTAGACTTTTTAAAAACACAAGGATATGAAGTACTAGATTTCGGAACTTACGATAACGTAAGAACTCACTACCCAATCTTCGGTAAAAAAGTAGGAGAATCAGTAGCGAGAGGACAAGCAGACTTAGGAATTTGTATTTGTGGTACAGGAGTTGGAATTAACAACGCTGTAAACAAAGTTCCAGGAATACGTTCAGCTTTAGTAAGAGACATGACTTCAGCATTATATGCTAAAGAAGAATTGAACGCTAATGTAATCGGATTTGGAGGGAAAATCACAGGAGGCTTACTAATGAACGACATCATTGAAGCATTTATCAAAGCAGAATACAAACCAACAGAAGAAAACAAAAAACTTATCGAAAAAATTACTAAAGTAGAAACAATTAATAAATATCAAACAGATGAAGGATTCTTTACAGAATTATTAGAAAAATGGGCTCGCGGAGAGTATCATGACTAATAAGAAAATACTTACAATAACAATGAATCCCTCAGTTGATATAGCTTACCAATTAGATAAATTTAATTTAGATACAGTAAACAGTGTAGCTGAAGTAAATAAAACAGTAGGAGGCAAAGGATTAAATGTTACTAGAGTTTTATCTCAGTTAGGTGATAATGTTAAGGCAAGCGGTCTATTAGGTGGAAAAATTGGGGAATTTATAGAAGAGGAATTAAATAAAAATAAAGTAGGGAATGATTTCTATAAAATATCAGGAGATACTCGTAACTGTATAGCAGTTTTACACGGGGGAAATCAAACTGAAATTTTGGAACCAGGGCCTAAGATAAGTGAAGAAGAAGCTCAAAACTTTTTAACACATTATGAAAAATTAGTAAAAGAAGCAGATTTAGTTGTTATATCAGGAAGTTTACCGAAGGGTGTATCTAAAGATTACTATGTAAAAATGGTAGAAATTTCTACTGAGAATAATAAGGAGACAATTCTTGATTGTTCAGGAGAATTTTTAGTATCTACATTAAAAGCGAAAAAGAAACCTTATGTAATTAAACCAAATATTGATGAATTATCAGCAATATTTGATGTAAAAGTTACATATGATATTGAAGACCTAAAAGGTTTATTATCAGATCAGTTATTTGTAGGTGTGGAATGGATTATCGTTTCACTGGGTTCTAATGGAGCCTTTGCCAAACATGGTGATAAATTCTACAAAGTAAACATTCCAAAAATTGGGGTTGTAAATCCAGTAGGTTCTGGAGATTCTACAGTAGCAGGTATAGCATCAGCATTAATACATGAAGTAAGCGATGAAGATTTACTGAAAAAAGCTAACATATTAGGAATGCTAAATGCACAAGAAAAACAAACTGGATTTATAAATTTAAAGAACTATCAAGAATTATTTGACAAAATAGAAGTTAAAGAGGTATAAAAGCATGGCATTAACAGAACAAAAATTAAAATATATGGAAAAATTAAGTGATGAAAACGGAATAATATCAGCATTAGCTTTTGACCAACGTGGTGCATTAAAAAAAATAATGGCTAAACACCAAACAGAAGAGATATCAGTTGCACAAATGGAAGAATTAAAAGTTTTAGTAACAGAAGAATTAACTCCATATGCATCATCAATGTTATTAGACCCAGAATATGGACTAGCAGCAACTAAGAGATTGGACAATAATACAGGTTTACTATTAGCATATGAAAAAACTGGATATGATACAAGCAACACTAAGAGATTGCCTGACTGTTTAGAAGATTGGTCAGTACTACGCCTTAAAGAAAAAGGAGCAGATGCAATTAAATTCTTATTATACTATGATGTTGATAGTGATGAAGAAACAAAGGTTAAAAAACAAGTATATATTGAAAGGATTGGTTCTGAATGCAAAGCAGAAGATATTCCATTCTACTTAGAAATTTTATCTTACGATGAGAAATTATCAGATGCAACAAGTGCAGAATACGCTAAATTAAAACCTCGTAAAGTTATCGAAGCAATGAAAGTATTCTCAGATGACAGATTTGGTGTTGATGTATTAAAAGTAGAAGTGCCTGTAAATATGAACTTTGTTGAAGGATATGCAGATGGAGAAGTTCTACATACTAAAGAAGAAGCAGCGACATTTTTTAAAGAGCAAGAGGAAGCAACTCGCTTACCGTACATTTTCTTGAGTGCAGGAGTTTCAGCAAAATTATTCCAAGAAACATTATTATTTGCTAAAGAAGCAGAATCTAAATTTAACGGTGTTTTATGTGGACGTGCTACTTGGGCAGGAAGTGTTAAAGAATATATTGAACAAGGTGAAGGTGCTGCACGTGAGTGGTTACGTACAACTGGATTCAAAAACATCGATGACTTAAACAAAGTCTTAAAAGAAACAGCAACACCATGGAAAGAAAGATTAAAATAAATCAATCAATAGATTTAGAGAGGAGAAAATACTATGAACAAAGAAGAAATTACATTATTAGGATTTGAAATTGTAGCTTATGCAGGAGATGCACGCTCTAAATTATTAGAATCATTAAAAGTAGCTCAAGAAGGTAACTTTGATAAGGCTGAACAATTAGTAGTTTTAGCTCAAGAAAACATTGTATTAGCTCACAATGCACAGACATCTCTAATTCAAAAAGAAGCAGTAGGAGAAGATTTAGCATATAGTGTTACTATGATGCATGGGCAAGACCACCTAATGACAACAATTCTATTAAAAGATACAATCAAACACTTTATTGAATTGTATAGAAGGGTAGGCAAATAATGAATGGATTAATTTTACAAATAGAAAAAATGAAACCTTTCTTTGAAAAGGTATCGAGAAATATTTATCTACGAGCAATCCGTGATGGATTTATTGCCAGCATGCCGGTAATATTATTCTCTAGTATTTTCTTACTGATTGCTTATGTACCTAACATTTTTGGATTTAAATGGGATGAAGCTACTGAAGCATTAATTATGAAACCATACGGATACACAATGGGAGTAGTTGCATTACTAGTAGCTGGGACTACTGCTAAATCTTTAACAGATTCAATAAATCTTAGTTTACCACCAACAAACCAGATAAACTTTATATCTACAATGTTGGCAGCTATTACTGGTTTCTTATTACTAGCAGCTGATCAATTAGAAAAAGGATTCGCAAATGGATTTTTAGGAACTAAAGGTTTACTAACAACATTCTTATCAGCATTCATCGTAGTAAATATTTACAAAGTGTGTGTAAAAAATGATGTAACAATCCGTATGCCAGAGGAAGTTCCACCAAACATTTCTCAAGTATTCAAAGACTTAATTCCATTCACATTATCAATTATTATATTATATGGAATTGATATCTTATCAAGATCAACAGTAGGGACAGGATCTGCAGAAGTAGTTGGAACTTTATTAGCTCCATTATTCCACGCTGCTGATGGATATGTAGGAATTACAATTATTTTCGGAGCATTTGCATTATTCTGGTTCGTGGGAATTCACGGACCATCAATCGTAGAACCGGCAATCGCAGCTATTACATATGCAAATATCGAAACAAATTTTCAATTATTAGAAGCAGGAGAACAAGCAGATAAAATTTTAACACCTGGTACTCAAATGTTCATCGTAACAATGGGAGGAACAGGAGCTACATTAGTAGTGCCATTTATCTTTATGTGGTTATCTAAATCTAAACGTAATAAAGCAATCGGCCGTGCATCAGTTGTTCCAACATTCTTCGGAGTTAACGAACCAATCTTATTTGGAGCACCGCTTGTATTGAACCCAGTATTCTTTGTGCCATTCGTATTTGCACCAATCGCAAATGTATGGATTTTCAAATTTTTTGTTGATGTACTTGGAATGAACTCATTCTTCATAAACTTACCATGGACAACACCAGGTTCCCTTGGAATTGTAATGGGAACAGGCTTTGGATTATGGTCATTCGTTCTAGGATTAACATTAATAGTGGTAGACGTGTTAATTTACTACCCATTCTTCAAAGTATATGACAAACAAATTCTTGAAGATGAATTATCTGGAAAATCTTCTCAAACTACTTTTTTAGCTAACTTCAACACAGCTAAAGATGATGCATTGTTAGAAAAAGCAGAGAAAAAAAATCAAGAAATAAAAACTTTAACGGAACAAATAAATGTTCTTGTACTATGTGCAGGTGGAGGAACAAGTGGTCTTTTAGCTAACGCTTTAACAAAAGCGTCTAAAGAATTTGGAGAGCCAATTACTGCAACAGCAGGTTCTTACGGAGCTCACCGTGAAATTCTTCCACAATATCAATTAGTTATCTTAGCTCCTCAAGTATCTTCTAACTATGAAGATATGAAAGCAGAAACTGATAAACTAGGGATCAAACTAGTTAAAACAGAAGGATTTCAATACATCGGATTAACTCGTGATGGGAAAGGATCATTAGAATTCGTAAAAGAGCAAGTAAATAGTTAATAAATTTTGATAATGGAAATAGTAATATTTAATAAAATTAATAGCATTATTTCCGTATTTTAGAGATAAGAGGTATAGGAAAATGACAAAGACATTACCAAAATATTTTATATTTGGTGGAGCAACAGCAGCATATCAAGCTGAAGGTGCTACAAAAACTGATGGAAAAGGAGCTGTTGCATGGGATAAATATCTAGTAGATAATTATTGGTATACGGCAGAACCAGCTAGCGATTTCTATAATAGATATACAGTAGACTTAAAATTAGCAAAAGAATACGGACTTAATGGAATTCGTATTTCTATAGCTTGGTCACGTATTTTTCCAACAGGGTATGGGGAAGTCAATCAAAAAGGTGTGGAATACTACCACAAATTATTCGATGAATGTCACAAACATGGTGTAGAAGCATTTGTAACATTACACCACTTTGATACTCCAGAAACTTTACACTCTAATGGAGATTTCTTAAATAGAGAAAATATTGAACACTTTGTAGCGTATGCAGAGTATTGTTTTGAAGAATTTAAAGAAGTTAAATACTGGACTACATTTAATGAAATCGGACCTATCGGCGACGGACAATACCTAGTAGGGAAATTCCCACCTGGTATTCAATATGATTTAGCTAAACTATTCCAATCGCACCACAATATGATGGTTTCACATGCTAAGGTAGTAAAAATTTATAAAGATAAAGGATATGAAGGAGAAATCGGTGTAGTTCATGCACTTCCAACTAAATATCCACTTAATCCAAAAAATTCTGCAGATGTAAGAGCAGCTGAATTAGAAGATATTATTCACAACAAATTTATTTTAGACGCTACATACTTGGGAAAATACTCAGAAGCAACACTTGCAGGAGTTAAAGAAATTCTAAATTCTAACGGTGGAGAATTAGACCTAAGAGATGAAGATTTTAAAGTTTTAGAAGCAACAAAAGATTTAAATGATTTTTTAGGAATAAATTACTATATGAGTGATTGGATGGAAGCATTTGATGGAGAAAATGAAATAATTCATAACGGGAAAGGCGAAAAAGGGTCTTCTAAATATCAAATAAAAGGTGTAGGTAAAAGGGTTGCTCCTGACTATGTAAAAAAAACTGATTGGGACTGGATTATTTATCCCCAAGGTTTATATGATCAAATCATGAGAGTTAAAAACGATTATCCAAACTACAAGAAAATTTATATCACAGAAAATGGATTAGGCTATAAAGATGAATTTTTAGATGGAACAGTTTACGATGACGTAAGAATTGACTACGTGAAAAAACACCTTGAAGTTATCTCAGATTCAATTAAGGATGGAGCAGATGTAAGAGGCTACTTCATTTGGTCATTAATGGATGTATTCTCATGGTCAAATGGATATGAAAAACGTTACGGTTTATTCTATGTAGACTTTGAAACACAAGAAAGATATCCGAAAAAATCTGCTCACTGGTACAAGAAAGTTTCAGAAACACAAGTTATTGAATAGTATCAAAGAAATTTCTTAATAAATTTTATACATAAATATATTAGTCCTTTACTGCCACTTTACTTTATTTTAGGAGGAAATGAAAATGGTTATTAAGTTAAAAATGATAAATTAACAGTAAAATTTTCAGCACTAGGGGAAGCTTTAACATCAATAAAAGATAAAGGTGGTGTTGAGTAACTTTTGCAAGGTAATCCAGAATATTGACATTAACTATTTTCCATATGAGGTAGTGTAAGAGGAGATGAAATTTTACTATAAGGAAAAAATAGAAAAATATAAAGACCTGGCTTAGTAAGAAAAGAAAATTTTACTTATAATAAAATAGAAGATAAAGTATTCTCATTTAGTTACAAATTAACAGAAAAAACATTGAGAAAACATTCATATGATTTTGAATAAACAATTGTATTAGAAGAACGGAGTGGATTATCTACATTATTAGAAGAATCAGATAATTTAGTACAAAAAAGACAGGTTACATTTATTGAAACTAGAAAAACAAGTGTAAAATCATTTGATATAACAGTTTTATAGAAGATGAAATAAGAGTTTAATAAGGTTAAAGATAATATTTCAAAAAGGGCATTTTTAGCATATGAAAAGATATATGAAATAACATTTAAATAAAAAACAGATATTCCAAATGTGCAACAAGAAAAACTTTATGAACTAGGTAAATGATATATTAATGAAAGAGATGAATAGATTAGCCATTCGCATATTGCTTTAGATGACTATAAAATTAAATTTTTCACCGTAATAAATATATATAAAGAAAATGTAGAATTCAGGAAGACAATTTACCATTTTCTTGATAATTTTAATTTAATATATGGCTAAGATATGTTATAATAGGCATTCATAGCACTTTACTAGAAAAAAGACTTTTTATAAGTCTTTTTTTAATTTTTAGACATTCATACTAATTTATATCCGCAACTAAATAAGAAGTGGACATTTTTTAATAATTAAATTTAGTTTGTGGAATTTTTAAAAATATGATAAATTATAAAAATATAGTAAATATCTTATTTCTGAGGTTTAAGATTTGGATAGTGGTAATAGAATAAAAAATGAGATTGAAAAACAATCTTACTTTATAAGAATTAGGTAACAAAACAAATATAAGTCATCAAAATATTCATAAGTATGCATAAGGAATAATTTCAAATATACCAAAAGAAAAAATTGAAATTATAGTAAAAGTAATAAAAACAAGCCCGAGTTATCTTTATGGATGCCTTATTTTACAAAAGCAAAGAAACAATAAGCTATAAAAAGCCAGTGCCTATACCTGGGAGAGTATCGATATCACTAGAAACTAAAGGAGATCCCGAAAGTTTTTATCTTGATGGAATATAATATTACACAATATAAAATAACAAGGAACATGACGGATATTTACAGCGAAGATTGCAAAAGATATTATTTTACAAAAAGAGATATTATAAAAGGGACAGGATATGGTTTTATTATGAATCTAGTAGTAAACTGGATTAAAAGAAACAAGAGAAAGACTAGTAAGAAATATCTTAAATGATATATTAGTAATGAAGTATATTACATTTGAGCTAAGGCTTCCAGTAGATATTCCAGTTTAGATCTCGGAGGTGTTATTGTATTTAGCAAGAAAAACGCAAATGATAATAAACCATCTTGCATAACTAATTTTAATTTAAAGATAAAAGGAGATATGGAAACTTCTGAGGCTGGCACTAACTAAGTACTCTAAACAAAGCAAAATCTAAGAATGATAAAAATATTACAGGACTATTTAATAAAATAGAACTAGGTAAAGTAGTTACAAAGAAATTTATAAATACAAGTGACTACCTTATGAAATACAAAAGACAACTAGTATCAATTATAGAATTTCCCTCAAAATAAAAAACATATGTGATAACCATTATGAAGATAGTACGGAAAGAATAAGACTCGGCTAAATAAAAATAAAAAATTAGAAAGGAAAAGAGAGTGAAAGGACAAGCTAGAATAATACTAAGAGATATAAAGACAGGAGTAGAGGAAGAATATATATGAGATAATTTAGTAACTAAAGCAGTAGAAGATTTATTCTCTACCAATATTAGCGGAATGCTTTATAAGGCAAGAGTAAACTTCTTTAATTCAAATTTTCCTTTAGGTAAAAAAGCTATTGTAGAAATATTAATCTTTGAAGATAAATTAGAAGAAAATGTAGATAAGTCACCTTTTTATTTTTATAATTTTAAGTGTGGTATTAGAGTATGGACTATATGGGGTTAGTCCAATATAATGTGTTTTATTTGAATAGAATATATTATAACAATTATTCTGTTTGAATTTTTTCTGGCATAATAGTATGTTTATCAGCAACTCCTACTTTTTTAAGTAAGTTATAAGTTAGTCCTATATTTATTAGGTCTTTTTTGATGTTTTTTATTAATATTTCTCCTGTATCTTTTAGTACTATACTTGTAAATTCTCCTTTTTAAAGTCTATCTCGACATTACTAATGGTCGTTAGTTTTTCTGTTAATGTTTTAATAGCTCTTTCTATTGTTGATACCACTAGAAATTTATCATTTTTATATACATATCCCATGTAAGATCTTTCGCCTAGACAAAGAATTAAATCTAGTGAAGATATCGTTCCCTTACCTTGATAATTTGTAAAGTTTCAAATAAATTTATATCCATTATATATTTTTTCTGATTCTACTTGATTAAGACTTCCTCTTTTTGTACTCGCACTATCACTTGAATCGTTTTAGGAAAATGCTACTATATTATTATTTGAAGGGGCATAGTACCTGTCTTTCAAAGAAGAAGTATTGGATTTCATGGATATAAAGTTTAGAGTCTCAGGATTAACATTAAAACGAAATATCTCAAATTATGAGCTTATCAGCATTCAGCATTAAGGGATAATTATATATATTTATTAGAATCACAAAACAAAGGATTTATAAGATTAATTTAGAAAATAAGGTAGATGTTAAATATATAGAATATCCAATATAAATAGGTTATATAGATATGATAAATGATTGAATTTATCATAAATACAAAAGATGGAGTCATCTTTAAAAGGAAAATAAAATATATAGAAAACCGCTCAAAGATATTTATCTATGCTCCATATATTTATTATTTTTATGCAGATGATAGATCATCTATAAATAAGAGAATATCAATTATAACTTCTTATCTATCAACAATAAATAATCTAGCTAGTCCAATAATAAAAACAGTAAAGAAAATTATGAAAATAATATACATAATAAGGTAGGAAGCATGAAATCACTAGTAATATTTCATCAATTAAATTTTTCATTTTTAGGAGTCTTAACAGCAAATATTATAGGAGATTATGATCGCTTCTTAAAAATATTAATTATATTCATAATAATATACTACTAAACAGGACTAATGGCTACATTAGTAGAGAGAAAAAAGAATCTCAAAAAATGTTTCAAAAATTTTTGATAAAATTAAAGCAAATAGTGTAGAAGAAGACTATAAATTACTAAAGTATAAATATAACGATTATAGATTTTTATGATTAAATAAAGAAAATAAAAAGGGGATACAGGAAATATTAGACACTATAGAAATATGTAAGTAATATAAAATGTCATATTTACTAGAATATATCTTGTTTTTTAGGCAATGTTAGTGAGAGTTTTAAAGAAAAATAAGAAGTGAAACTATATTATAAAAAAAGCATTATTATATTTAAAAGGAGAAAATAATAATAAATTAGCTATACAAATAAAGCAATACATAAAAGAGAATTTTTCATAGAGAAAGCTTCTCTTTTTTATTTTATATAACTCAAACAAAAACGTCATATTATAAAATGATAATTAATAGCTAGAGAATTGAAAATTATAAAAGAATAAATAGAAAAACACAAAAACATATTAAAAAATATTGACAACGAAATTTTGAGGATGTATAATTCATAAAAAAGATAGGGAGGAAATATTTATGAAAAATAAAGTATTAAAAATAATAACAATAAATTTAATTTTTTCAACATTATTAGTAATTGGATATACACAAGGGAGTTTTGGTGTAAATCCAGGATAGATAAATATTACTATCTAAGAATTTCAAATATAGAAAATGTAGATATGTTTAAATTAAATACCAATAAAATATTGTTACTTAATCTAATTATATCGGTATTAATATATTTATTAACGATAGATTACAGTGTAGCATTATCATTTATATTAGTGTAAATTATATAATTACATTTTTATTTATCTGGAAAATAAAAAAGATGAATATAATAAATTCGTTTAAAAACGTAGTTTTATTATAGATACAAAAAGTATACTATAACTAATAGGGGAGACTATTATGACTAAATTAATTGTAACAGAAGAACATGCAACAAAAGAGTTAAGAAAATTTTTCACTTTATTAAAAGTAGAAGGTGTGGATTTAAAAATGCCTAATACATACATGGATGAAGTTTGGCACCATATGTTAGAAGATGATAAAGAATATAAAGAATTTTGCTTAGAAACTGCAGGAGCTTATATAGAACATGTACCAAATAAAGCTAAATTTCCAGAAGAATTAGCTTGGGTAAAATTATATGAAAATAAATTTGGTAAATTAGATATATCATGGTTTGTAACAGGAGAGGGTAACTTCCAAGAAAAAGAATATGAAGAATATATAAAAACGGGAGTATTAAAAATGTCTTGGGATTGCTCAGCAATTATAGAAGATATGTAGGGAAATACTATGAATGAAAAATTTTTAAAGTATATAGAAAAAATAGATATGATTTGTCCATATCTAAAATCATCAATAGATAAAAATTTGTTGAATTGCACAGAGGTTGTTTTAAGTTCAGAGAATACTGATGAAAAATTATCTAAATACATATTCTATAAATCATTGATTTTAACAGAAAAATTTAGAAAAGCAAGACATAATTTATCTGAGAGAGATATGATATTCTATACAAAAAATATAATTTTTGATGTGGACGATTTATCATATAGACAGTGGGAAAAGATAATATCTTGGTCACATTACACGTTAAAAGAGTTATTTTCATCTGAGCAGATTATGTTTGGGAAATTTTGGAAAGGGGAGGAAATTGTCAGCAAGATCACTAATAAAATGCTACCAATTCCAGAAATTACGTTTATTTCGATAAGAACAGCTGTAAAAAGCAGGGATCCTAGATTATTGAGTAAAATCAAAGAATTTGCAAAAATAATAAAAGAAAGTAATTTCAAAAATAAAGTTGAATATCCATCTTATATTTTAAAAAATTATAAATTGTTAGAATTTGAAGACTTATGTGAAAGTGGGTACTACGAATCATTAAAAAGAAAATTAACAGATAAGCTACTTAAAAAGTAGCTTATCTTAATTGTCATAATATGGAGGATTTATATGAAACAGTATTTTAAAATATTACGGTTAGATCAAAGCTTAACTCTAATATTCTCATTGATTAAAACGATATTGCTTCTGACTGCAGTAGGCTATATTCAGAAGATTTTCGATTCTATGATAAATAAAGATTTTAGTAGTGGAATTTATAATTTAAAGATACTTGCAGTAATAACTACTGTTTATTTCGTATTTATTTTTATAGGTCAATACTTACTTAGGAAATTATTCTTTCTGGGTAATTTTACTTTTATGAAATTTTTATATTCGCAAATTTTGAAGAAAGATTATTCCGATATGAAAGATGAATCATCAGGGCAAGTTCTATCTAAAATTACCAATGACAGTAAAAGAATATCTGACTGGTATTCACAAGGGGTTGTACTTATGGTTATGCAGGCACTGGTATTTATAGTGACTGTTACTTATATGCTTGTGTACAATATTTATGTAACATTTGCTATGTTAGTATTAACTTTTTTGTGTTTCCTTGTTGTTCAAAATGTTAGTAAAAAAATGTCAGATGTTGTAAAGGAAGATCAAGCCTTAGTTGCCAGATCTAATCAATACATTTTAGAATCACTAAATTCATTATTAGATGTAAAACAATTAAGGAAAGAATCTTATTTTATAAAAGGATTTAATTCTCTAATTGAAGAAAGAATAGATAAAAACAAAGCTGTTGCTAAGTATTTTTCTTTATATGTTGGCACATCAACGATAATAGCCTTTGTCTTGCCCATAATTTCAATTATTATTTCATCTTATTTTATAATTAATGACCAAATGACAGTAGGGTCAGCAGTAGCCTTGTACACATACTCAAGAATGTTAGACGAACCAGTGCGTTCAATTTCTATCCAAATAGGAATTTATGAAACTAGTAAAAAGATGGAAGAAAACTTTGTTGATTTGGTTTCTTATAAAACAAAAGAAAAAGAGAAATTAGAAGCTTTTGAAAAATTAAGTCTTGATATTAATTATTTTAAACATAATGAAGGATCTGTTAAGATTTTGGAAAATCTAAAAATAGAAGTAAACAGAGGCGACTTTGTTCTTCTTAAAGGAGCTAGTGGTGTAGGTAAATCTAGTCTTGTTGATATAATAATGAATAATGTAAAAACAAGTGATGAAACATTTGCAGGAAAACTAAGATGGAATGATAGTGAACTTGTTTTAAAGGATACTTATTCAAGAATTTTAAAAACAAGCCAATCTCCACTGATATTTGAAAAATCTCTAAGAGAAAATATTCTATTGGGTGATGATAATTTAGAAAGGAGACTTACAGAAGTACTTTATGTGGTTGGACTAACAGAACTAGTAGAAGAAAAAGGTCTTAATTATGAATTAACTAAAAATGGGGATAACTTATCAGGCGGACAAAAACAAAGATTATCTCTAGCAAGGATCTTAATCAGGAGACCAGAGTTTTTAGTATTAGATGAACCTACTAGTGCTTTAAATGATAGTTTATCAAAAGAAATTGCCCAAAATATAAGTGACTACTGCACTAGATATCAAATGACAACGTTAGTAGTTTCTCATTCAAGTGATTTTGATGAATTTGCAACTAAAGAGATACACTTATGATATGAGATAATAATTCGGAAATTAAAATAAACTTATTGTATAGGAAGAAATAATCTTTAAAAAGATTTTAGTTTAAGATTTTATAACAAGTATATTATATCAAGTATTGAGTGCATATTTACTGGCATGCTGTAGTAATTTGTTATAGTAGAATTGTAATTACGATAATTGGTGCAAGTAAGTTAATTATGTGGGATATTTTTATCGACTTTAGTTGCTGGGATCTTAGACAAATTTAATAAGTTATATTTTATAAAATTGTTAATTACTGCACGAATTTATTAATAGTAGGTATAATTTTATTATAAGGTAAATTTGAATTTACAGTAATGATAAGTATAGTTATGTTTTTATCTGCTATTATAGGGAACTTACATGTACCAACCTTAGGAATCTATAATTTCTATTTTATATAAAAAAATGAAAAATTATATAAAAATAATTCTCTAGCAATAACGTTTAGTCAAATATAAAGTATAGTGGTAATTTTTATATATGTAATATATATTACATTTTTAGATTTTAAACAAACCCTGCTTGCCTTACTATTTATAAGTATATTATTTTTGACATCTATTGTGAATTTAAAAATGAATGTAGTTACTTATACAAGTTCTAATTCTTCTATACAAAATATTAAAGAAGGAATTTCATATATTTTTAAAAAAATTATAGTAAGAAGTATAGTTACCATTGGTCTATTAACAAACTTCTGTTTTTGGAGTATATTTTTATTATTACCTAAAATTTCAGTAGATTCATTTTCATTTTTTAAAGGGAGTCACAGTTTCTTAGAATTAGCATTTTCTGTATTTGAAATAATATACTGTAGTATATTTTATAAATATTTAGTTGTTGTAACTAATAAGTTTAAAATTTTTAATATTACCTTAATTTTACAAAGTTCAGCTTTATTTATCATAGGTTTAATGTTATTACTAGAAAATGTATATTTATCTTATCTAATAATAGTAGTATTATGGACAGTATATGTTAGATAAATAGACTGGTGTCTATCTCATATTTTAGTACTGTTCAAAAGAATATTCCTGAAAAAATTATGGCTATTGTTATTTGTGTAATCTTAAGTATATTTTTTAGTTAATCCTATAGTAGCAGTATTAAGAGGATATATTGTGAATTATGCAGTAATTTCTACAATAGTTATACTATTTTCATGTATAATATTAATCACAGATAGCGATAATAACTTTTAAGGTTAAAGGAGTAAAAGGGAAATTCTATCTTAAAATAAAATTATATTATTATATTTTTTATAAAAAATTTCTAAAAATACTACTTAAGCCATAAGACTTTGTCCTTTATCTATTAGGAGAATAGATAAAAGAATAATAATAAGATTAAGAGAAAAAGGTTTAATTTACAAAAAATATCAGAAAAACTAGATCTATAAATAAACACAGTAAAATCATATTGTAGAAGAAATAAAGAAAATATAGAAAAATAAAAAAATGAATATTTAGAGTGTAGAACAAGGAAAAGGGAGGATAAGAAGATTCTGTTTAGACAAATGTAGAAATAAATGGTAATAAAAATCTGAATATAGTAGAAAAAAAGCATATTATCAATTTAAATGTATAAACTGCAAAAATGAATTTGAAGCTTACGGGAATAAACATAGAAAATATTTTAATGCATTACACTTTTTAGTCTATTTATTATTGTATGGATATTGTTCGTTTTTTAAAAATTTAGCAAATTAAAATATTATATTTCTTTTATTGAAACTAAAATCAATATTAAAAATTATGAGAATTAAAATCGGTTAAAGTATATTATTATATAAAAATTTCGAGCGGTATTTAATCTATTGCTCGAAATTTTTATATAATTGTAATGTTACTTTGATTTTTATTAGGGTTCTATTATTTTAATAACAATACAATAGATACTATAATAATTATAATTTAATAATCCATTGAAACTCTAGGTCTACTTCCTCCACCTTTAGCAAAAACAAATCCGTAATCTTTTTCTAAGTTTTCTGAATTTATTAATTGTAGTTCCAATTCATCTAATTCTTCTAGGATTTCTTGAATTTCTATATTGTCAATATCTAAATTAAAAGTATTCTCATTCATTAAATATCACCTCCTTTTAGAACCCTGTTTTACTATGAGCCTGTACTTTGATATCTTTTTAATCCAAAATTCCATATTGTTTTGTATACTAGTAGGACTAGCAGAAGACCAATAAACATTAATAGTAAGCTTTCTAAATCAAAAATATTTGTATAATTTATTAAATTTATCACTGGAAAATATCCTACAAATGAGAAAGGAATAATCACTAATACTACTTTTATAAAAAATGGATAGATATTAATAGGGTAATTTGACAACTCATATAACTGCCATAAAATTGATTTTATCCCATCATTTGTTATTGAAAAGAAACTAAATGATACTAAGGCGAGATATATTGCTTCTCTTACTAAGACTGCAGATATTGTAAATAAAATAAACTTTATTAAAAATATGAAAGTTATATTAATATCTAAATTGTATAATGCAAAAACAATAATAATTATCCCTGTTATTAACTCAAATAAAGCTTCTTCATCTAATTGAAAAATAATAAATTGGTAAAGGATATTAAGAGGTCGTAATAAAAACAAATCTAACTCTCCTGTTTGTATCAAATAAGGAACTTCTAATGTTGTAACAAAGAAAAATTCCCATAAGGCTGCTGTCAAAGTTAAAAAACCATACATAAATAATATTTGATATAAAGAAAATCCACCAATTATATCTGTATAATTTAGAGTAATAAGTAATATAAATAAGGTAGTAAAACTATCAAGTAAGTATCCTAAATTCCCTACTAAAAAATCTAGCTTATAACTTAGTATTCTTTTTGTATCCATTTTTAGAAATTCTAAATATAAATATAAGTGCTTCTTCATTTTAACCTCCCATTATATCTAATTTTTTAAACACATAATATGATAATTTTTTATAAATTATCCATAATATAATAATCCAAAAAATTTGCATAATAAACATAAATAATATTTTGCTATAATTATTATCATATACAATCATAGAAACAGGAGTATACATTATGGAATAAAATGGTGTAAATTCTGATATTTTTAATAACAATTTTGGATATAAGTCTATAGGTAATAGTCCTCCACCAAAAACAATAAGTAGGGCATTTACTAACTCAGAAATACCATTTATTTTTATAAATACTGTTGATAAAAGGGCAATAATATAGCCTAATAAAAATGCAATAAGATAACTTAGTAAATACATTAAAAGAAAAAGTATCAATCTTTCAAAAGAAAAAATTTTAAAAATTATATTGTAAAAAAACACCACATAGATAACTAAAATAGGTAATACTTGAAATTTTAATTTATAAAAAAAGTTACCAAAAACAATAAAAAATATTATGATTATCAATCCATCAGGTCTGTTTAAATAATTAATAATATTACCTTTTAAAATTTTTTCAGATACAAAATTTGTAGCTGATTTTATAGGTAATAATATTTGTAAAATAATAGCTAGCAAAACATAAGTTATTATTTCATCAACATCTATAGAATTATATTTTTTTACATAAGTCCATACACTATATTGTATTAATATCATAGTTAAAGACGCTATTATTTGCATTATTGTATTAAACTTATATTGACGTAAAGTTTTATATTGATATAAAGAATATCCAAAAAATCTATTCATAGCTCTCACCTAGCTTGTCTTTGACAAGTAATACCTCTTGAAGATTTAACTTTAATACCTCTGTTTGTGTAACTATACTTTCATTTGGTATTAGTTTTAATAAATCTATTACATTAAATTTGCTTTCATCAAAAACAAATTCTTTTGAATCAATATTTGTACGCAGTAAAAATATACCTTCTTTTTTTAAATCATATAGATTTTCTCCGTACATTTTTATTTTTTTATATTTATTAAAAATATCTTTGAAGCTTTTAACTGCTCCATCATAAGTTATTTGCCCATCACTTATTAAAATCATTCTTTTACAAGTTTTTTCTATATCTGAAATTTCGTGAGTTGTTAATATTATAGTAGTATTGTATTGTTTATTTATTTTTAAAATGAGTTCAATAATTATTCTCTTTGTTTCTATATCTAAACCTATGGTAGGTTCATCTAAAAAAACTAATTTTGGTTTGTGTATTATGCTGGCTATAAATTCTCCACGCATTCTTTGCCCTAAGGAAAGTTGTCTAACTGGCTGATATAAGTATTCGGTTACATTTAATTCTTTTATCAAATAATTTAGCCATTCTTCATCTTCTAAATCATAAATTTTTGATAGGTATTTAAAGGAATCTATCAGGGGTAAATCCCACCACAAATGAGATTTTTGCCCAAAGAGTACCCCAATATTTTTAGCATTACTTTGTCTATTGACAAAAGGGTCTTTACCTAAAACTTTTATACTTCCTTTTGTAGCAGTGAGTATACCTAATAATAATTTTATAGTTGTAGATTTACCTGCACCATTGTTTCCTATATATCCTACAATTTCTCCTTCCGATATTTTGAAAGTTATATTTTTTAAAGCATTTTTAATTTTCTTTTCAGTTTTTAAAAAACTAACTCTGTTTTTAATTATATAGTCTTTACTAAGACTATCAACACTTACTATTTCCTTCATAATTTGCCTCATATTTGTAATATTTTTTTGTCGATAATTAAGTATTCTTTATATTTTTTATAAAGATGAAAATTTCTAAAATTTGAAATAGTATAACTACCAAATCCAGGAAAAATAATTATATCTCCTTTATTTTTTGTTTCAAGTGAAAAATTTCCAAAACAATCCCCATAATACATAGTATTACCCATAACTTCATATTTTTCTTTCTTTATTTTAGGATTCAATATTATAGGTTTTTCTATTCCCCAAGGTGATGAAACCCATATAGATGAATCAACAAAAAGTATATTTTTATTATTAACAATTTTTTTATTAACTACAGACGTGAGTAAAAATCCACAGTATTTCAATAGAGCATCTCCAGGTTCAAAAATTAATTTAATTTTTTTAAATACCGGATCACTATTCAAATTAATTAAAATTTTTAAAAACTTACTCCTATTTTTATATAATGTTAATAAATCTCCACCCATATTTATTTCTTTTATTGTAGGATACTTTTCTATTAAATTTTTAGATATTTTAATTCTATTTAGAAATTCTTCTACATTAAAATTATTAGAGTGATAATGTATTCGTATGATTTTTTTATTTTTTTCTTAATATATTCAAAATCATGTTTATTGCTTATAGGTATGCCATAATTTTCATACTTAGAGTTATCTAAACTTATTCTAATTCCAATATTTTCATTATTAATGTAGTTTATTTGTTCTATGTTATCTATATCAATTATATTGTTTTTTGAAATTTCTCTAATATCATTTATACTTAAACAAGGAGACGTTATTGATATTTTATCAAAATTTAATTTTCTTACTAAACTATATTCTTCATAACTTGCAACATCACCCCTAAATCAAGTTTTTTTAAAATTTTTAATATTTCTATGTTATTATTAGCTTTTACAGCGAAATATAAATCTGATCTATAGAATAAAGATAAATCTTTTTTAAAATTTTCTATAGTTTTAATTAAAAAATTGTAATCATAACAAACACAAGGAGTTTTTAAATCTTTAATTATATCAAAGAAATTACGATCAAAAGTTGGCAAAATAAATTTACTAAGTTGCATAAATTTCTTCTTACTACATATTATTTATTAATTCTATAATTTTTTCTAAATTTTTATTACAGTAGCCTACAGCTATTTTTAAAAAGCATTTCCTGTTGTTAATGTCATATATAATTTTTTCAATCCTAGTTTTGTGAAATCCAAAACTAGAACCATAATCAATTAAGTAATCTTCTTGTGCTGGGTTATCAATAATTATTTTTATTAATTTATCATATTCACTCTCAATATCTATATTTAATTGAATTAAAATAAAAGGTGATTTTGAATGTTTAAAAATAGTGTTTTTTAAGACAGGGTGGACTATTTTTTTGAATTTTATGTTATTAATACGTTTCGCGACATAACTATTGTTTTCGTGAATTTTTTTTATATATTTTTCCAAATAAATACTATGGAATAAAAAGTTGTTAGTAAATATTCTTAATGATGATAAATTTAAATTTGTACCATATAGCATTCTATTTTCAACAACTGTATTGGTATATTTTTCAAATTCATTTTTAATTTTTTCATCTCGGAAATTACTGATTAAAATAGCCATTCCAGAACTTGTTAATTCTAACCCAAATTGATATAACTTAAGTAGAGATTGAACAATGATACAAAAGATATTTTCTTTATTCAATATCTTTTTTATTTTATCAATATCTATATTGAAATGGCTAATTAATGTTATATCAATAATAATAATTTTTATTTTTTTATTATTAGAATAGTCATTAAATAATTTTATAATATGATAAATATCAAAAATATTCATGTTTAAAGAATAAGTAACTGGTTCAATAAATAAAATATCTATATCATTAGAAATTATTTCATTTACTAAGTCTAATTCATTGTTCGCAGACTTATATATTACAGGAAAGGTTAATTTTTTTAAAAATTTATCTGTTTCAAAATATCCTATAGTACTTAATATAGTTATTTTAGTTTTATTATATCCCTCTATGTATGTTGTTATTAAAGTTGTTATTGCAGACATACCTGAATTAAATAAAAGTATTTTATCTTTATTATCAATTAATGAATTATATTTTTCCTCAATATTATTATATTTAATATTTCTTTCGTATACAAAAGAATCTCCTAAAATTTTATTTTGATAATAAGTGCTTTGTGAGGTGTATTTTGGAGATTTATATTTGAAATACAAATCTAAAAATAGGCTATCTTTAATCAATTCTTCTCTAAAATCTAAAAAAGAATTAATTTTATTTTTTCTTACATTCGAGTTATGTACTAAATTCTTTAGTTCCAATATATCACCTCAATACTTTAATTAAATCCAATATTATTTTGCATATATTTAAACTATCCATTCTATTTTTATCATTTAATTCTACAATATCTAAAGCAATAATTTTTATATTATATTCCATAAATTTATCAATAATATAATTAATTTCTCTATATGTGAACCCTCCTGGGATTGGCGTTCCAGTTGATGTTATAAATTCTGTAGATAGGCAATCTACATCAAAGGTTAAATAGTATCCTATGTTCTTATCCATAGATTTTAAAATTTTATCTATATTTAATAAAACATCTTTTGTATTAAAACTACGAATCTTATTATGCTTATATATTTTAGAGTACTCATCTATTCCAAATTGATATAAAAATTTAATTTCTTTATTTCCTATAATCCAATTTAAAAAATTACCGTGGTGTAGATATTCTCTCCAATTTTGATTTGAATTTAATTCTGTTTGAAAATCTTGATGAGCATCAAAATGAATAATTCCAAATTCTTTTTTAGAATTTATAACACCTTTAATTGTAGAATACGAAATAGAATGATCTCCTCCTAAAATTATGGGTATTTTATTAGATGAAATTAAATACTCAACAATATTAGATGCAAAATCAAACTCTTTACCATTACTCTTATAAATTCTTCTATTTATATCCCCAATATCATAAGCTTCTAATGGTAATGATACAAAATTATTATTAAAATAATCATACAAAGAACTACTATATTCTCTTAATAATACTGGGGCATTTCTTGAACCAGCATAATTTGAAGAACCTAAATCATAAGGAAATCCAAAAAATACTATCGCCTTATTGTTTATATTAATATCTTGTATATTTATCTTTCTGCTATTAAACATACTTATATTAGTATTAATAACAGTTTCTTGCTTAAAATTAATATTTTTTTCTAATTGATAAAATATTATTTATTTTGTCTTGTATTAACATATTGTTTTTAGAGTAATGTAACATCACTTTGTATAATTTATAACTTATTTCTATTTTCATATTAGAATTAATGAAGAAAATGTAATATAAATCAGATTTTTTATTTTTAAATATAACAAAATTATTGTTCGTATAATCACCTCTTTTTTATAATTAATATGGTATTAATGAGTATATGTATTAAATTATTATTCTTT
>NZ_JAHKEI010000016.1:0-26966 GCF_018790995.1 Gemella sp. zg-1178 | reverse complement strand
ATGAGATGTTTGTTTCTAAATATTCTTTTACTACTTTCATTTTAAATTCTGTACTATATTTTGCCATTAAAAAACTGACCTCCTTTAGTTAGTTTTTAGGTCTAACTTTTGGGGGTCAGTTCAAAAGAGTTCATTTTTTTATAATTTTTTCTTGTTAATTTCTATTATATTTTACAATAAAAATTATTTTTTAACTGTTTTTAATGAAACTATAAGTAATACTGCTCCTATTACGGCACCGATAAGCATTGCTAGTAGGTACATTACAGGATTTGTTACCCCACCTGCTACTACTGCAAAAATTCCTCCGTGAGGTGCTTTTGATACGATACCGAATATCATACTTAAAGCTCCAGCAACTCCAGCCCCTACGAATAAAGGTGGAATTACACGCAACGGATTACTTGCTGCAAAAGGAATAGCTCCCTCTGTGATAAAGGCAAGACCCATTACATAGTTTACCAAAGCTCCCTCTCTTTGTGATGCTGGCCATATATTTTTGCTAACTGTTGCTGAAAGAGCGATAGCTAAAGGAGGAACCATCCCCCCAACCATAACAGCTGCCATTACATCACTTCCTAATGTTCCAGCAGAAGCTAAAAGTCCTGTTCCAGTTACATAAGCTGCCTTGTTGATTGGACCACCCATGTCAATAGCCATCATAGCACCAACAACAAATCCAACTAGTAATTTACCACTACCGTTTAAACCTTCAATAAATCCTTTTAAGCCTTCCATAACGCTTGCCATAGGTGCATTAATTACATAAATCATAAGAGTGCCCATAAGTGATGTTCCTAAGATTGGGAAGATAAATATTGGTTTAAGACCATCTAAAGAACGTGGTAACCATGAGAATAAGTATTTAAGAACTTGAACAATTCCTCCAGCTAGGAAACCAGCTACTAAGGCTCCTAAGAAACCAGATGGAGTATATGTAAGTAATTCATTACCTGCTGCTAGACCAAGAATACTTGGGTTTGCTAAAATACCACCAAACACACCAATAATAAATCCAGGTCTGTCTGCTATACTACGTCCAATAAAACCAGCAAGAATTGGTAACATCATAGAGAATGCTATCTGCCCAAACCAGAAAATTACAGCTGCAAAGGCGTTATAATCATCTGCTTTAGGGTCATATGATGTTATCCCCCAAATAAATGATAGGGCTATAAGCATACCACCAGCTACTACGAATGGCAACATGTTACTTACACCTTCCATTAGGTGTTTATAAGCACGTCGTCCTAAACTTTCGTTTGCTGTATCTTCATCTGTACTTACATCGCCATTGTGTACATATTTTGGAGTTTTACCATCTATTATATTTTGTAATAATTCTTTAGGCTTATTAATACCGTCTGATACTTTTGTTATAATAGCTGGTTTTCCATTAAATCGTGCAACCTCAACTTTTTTATCAGCTGCAACTATAACACCAACTGCTCTGTCAATATCTTCTTTTGTTAATTTATTTTCTACACCGATTTGACCATTAGTTTCAACCTTAATATCTACTCCTAACTCTTTAGCTGTTTCTTTTAATTTTTCAGCTGCCATAAATGTATGGGCGATACCTGTTGGACAAGCAGTTACTGCAACTACATAAGGTTTTTCATCTGATGTTTTTGTTGCTTCTTCAGCTTTAGGAGCTTCATTTTTAGCAACAAATTTTTCAAAAACTTCTTTTACATCTTCTGCCTTAGTTGCTTTTTCTAAACCAGCTTTAACATCGCTATCCATAAGAGCCATAGATAGTGTAGATAAGGCTTTAAGGTGTTCATCAGCGCCACCAGATGGTGCACATATCATAAAAATATGTTTGGCTGCAAGTCCGTCAAAACTTTCCCACTCTACACCAGCATCACTTTTGGCATATATTACAGTCGCTTCTTTAAAATCATCACTCTTAGCGTGAGGTATAGCTATAGCTTCTCCAACACCAGTAGTAGATTGAGCTTCTCTTTCTAATAAGGCTTGTAAAAAACTATCCTTGCTAGCTATTACATTTTTTTCTACTAACATAGTCGTTAGTTTATCAAGTGCTTCTTTTTTATCAGTAGCACTAAAATTAAATTGAACTAAATCATAATTTATTAATGAAGTTAATTTCATTTTATTCTCCTTTTATTAAATTTATTTTAATGATTTTAATTAATTTTATTTTAATGATTTTAATTAATTTTATTTACTTGAATTTGTGGCAATAAAGATTCTATTAAATCCTTTTTCCCAACACCAGCAGAAAATGATGTTGCACCACCTGCTGCCGAAGCATATTTTAAGGCTTCTTTATAATCTTTTGTTTCATCGTATTTAGCAACGAACATGGCTAACATACTATCTCCAGCTGCTGAGGTAGAAACTATTTTTCCTTTTGCTACATTAACAGTATATATTTCACCCTCATGAGTAAGTAGCAAGGCTCCCTCTCCACCACGAGAAACCAAGACATTTTTTGCACCCTTGTCCTGTAATTTTCTTGCATACTCTAGTATATCATCTATACTTGTAATTTCTACACCAAACATTTCACCCAGTTCAAATTGATTAGGTTTTACAATGAATGGATTGTATTTTAAAGTTTCCAAAACTAAATCTTTGTTGCTATCTATAATCAACTTAGCACCCTGATTTTTTACTTTTTCTGCAATTTTTACAAAATCACTTATTTGCATCCCTGTAATTATATTTCCTGAAAGAAATACTGTATCTAAAGAACTTAAAGTATCTAATTTTTCATAAAAAGATTTTAAGTTATCATTTGTTATTCCACTACTTTGACCGTTAATTTCTGTTTCGCTATCGGCTATTAATTTAATATTAATACGAGTTTTACCTGCCGTTTCAACAAAATCTGTTACTACTCCTTGCTTTTCTAATTCACTTTTAATAAAAGCACCCGTAAAACCAGAAACAAAACCTAGAGCCTTGGTTTTTTTACCTATATTATTCAGCAACATAGATATATTTATTCCCTTACCACCAACTACATATTCTGCTTCATTAGTTCTGTTTAGCTTACCTAGTTCTAATTTCTCAGGTCTAACAAGCATATCGATAGCTGGATTTAATGTTATTGTGTAATACACCCTATCCCTCCTTTTTAATTTTAATAATATTGTATTGATTATGATATTTTTCAGGTGCCTCATAAGTTACAATAGTAGATTCATCAAAATTTGAAAATTTATAAAATTTTCTGTGGTCGAATTTAGATATATCTGCTAAAATAAATTTTCTTTTGCTATTTTTTATAGCCAAAGATTTTAATATAGCCTCATTTTCATCAGCCGTAGATATACCAAAATCCAAATCCACTCCATTACAACCTATAAAACACACATCAAAACTATATTTAGAAAGTTGTTCATAAGCATTCATACCGATTATAGCTTGGGTTGAATGTTTAATAAGTCCACCCAATATTATTGTGTGTATCTTATTATCTAACAATTTTCTTAAGTGATAAGCAGAATTAGTAATTACCTTGATATTTCTATTTTTTAAATAGTCAATCATCTCATAAGTTGATGTCCCAGAATCCAAATATATAGTTTGCCCATTTTCTATAAAATTCTCACAAACATATTTAGCAACTTCTTTTTTATCTAAAGTAAATTCAGATTTTTTAGAAGTAATATTACTTTCTAGACCTCTTGTAGAATTTTTCTTGGCAGCTCCACCATGAGTTCTAAAAATTAAATTTTTTTCTTCTAATAAACTTAAATCTCTTCTTATAGTTGCTTCAGAAACATCACAAACAAGAACTAATTCTTGTAGAGAAACAATATTTTTCTCTTCTAATAATTGTAAAATTTTTCTTCTTCTCTCATTCATACTTTTCCCTCATACAAAGAAATTATAATTAATTTTTTTGATTAAAACAATCATTTTATTTATATTTTGCACAAAAACGAGCATATTTTCAAAAAATATGCTCGTTTTTCTAAGTTTATTTGATTGTTTTTCATTTAATAAAGTAAATCAGACCTTATCCAACCTTCTTTGCCATCATATACTACCCTAGACCAGTATTCCCCTGCATCATTAAGAAGAGTATATAATTCTTGAACAACATAACCTTGTCTTACTGCATCTAATATAAGACTTGTATCATTAGGTTCTTGCCTTAAATTAACACCAATTTCTGGAATAACTGTTTTTGAAACTTCATAAATCGGTGCTTTTTCTACTGTTGAACTAGGTGTAACTTCAGTAATTATAATTTCTTCTTGTTCTTGTGTATCTGGTCTTGCTACATTTGCAACTTCATTTGAAGCAGACTGTGCTGTATCTTCAGCCACTCTTTCTTCTGGTGTAGCATTTTCTTCTGCAACCTTATCTTCAATCACTTTTTCTTCAACTTTATTTTCTTTTTCTTTTTCAGCTAAACCACTAACAGTATAAGTCTTTTTAAATTCACCACTAACATGTAAATTATATTTTTTAATATCTTCTTCTTTTAGCTTAATAGTAACATCAACCCTATCACCATTTTTTAAGTCACTATTTTTACTATAAGATATTTCAGGTTTTTTTAATGCTTCATTTAATTCAGAATTATTAACTTTGGTATTTGTAATTTCTGGAACTTTTTTAATTTCTATATTAGCCTTACCTTGACCCTCATTTCCACTAGTAACAAAATTCACCTCATAAGCTGATAAATTTATATTCGCTTGCTTATTGTCATTAAAAAATCTCTGATATGCAAAATAAGTTGCAATTAAAGCTATAATTATAGCAAATATAGAAACTACATATGAAAATTTAAGTATTTTTGTTTTTTTAGTTCCTTCTTGTTTGTTATTATTAGCTTTTATTGGATTTCCATATTCATCACAGTAAACCTTATATTTTTTTCCTGCTTTATCATAATCAATAAAATATAAATTTCCTGCTTTATCTTGATATATCTCTACTTCAACTTCCATTGGATTTCCGTACTTATCACAATAAACTTTATAGGGTTTGTTATTTTTATCATACTCTACAAAATAGAAGTTCCCCGCTCCATCTTGGTATATTTCTTTTTTCATTAAATTCTCCTATCCTTCTAAGCATTAAAAGTTTCACAAGAAACAATTTAATTTTTACAAATTTTAAACATAAATTAATATAAAATATATTATACCATATAAAGTTTTTTATTTCTATCCCATTCTATCATTATGAAATTATTTATTAATTATTTTGTAATAGTTATAAAAAATAAAGGTAGTATATATACTACCTTTATTTTTTATCTAAAAATTTGAACCCCATAGTATTGACCATCTTTTACTAATACTTTAATTGAGACTGATTTAAATCCAGCTCTTAACATAACTGAGTTGTGTACTGGAGATTTTTTCCACCAATTAACTAAAGACGAAGCCCCGTTTCTTGAATAAGCAAGAATTTCAACATCCCCCATTTTCAATCCATCAAAAGCTGTTTTCCACTCTCTTCCGTCTAGTCTTTTGTGTAATTCCATTGGGTCTTTATAACCTCTTTTAACGAGCTTTGCAAATTCATCTGCTCTTACTTCTGTTCCAGATGCAATATCGTTATCACGTGCAAGAGCATTTAGTCCATTAGCAACACGATATTCATTTACCAATTTAAAAATTTCATCAGCTGCCGCTTGGTCAAAGTTACCTTCAACCACTTCTGATGTTGCTGGCTGTGGAACTGAACTAAATACTATTGCATTCACAACTGGTGTTGCTGGTTGTGGTATAGGTTGTGTCACTACTTCTGAAGCATGTGTTGCTTCTGCAGGTTTTACTGTTCTTGCAACTTCTGGTTCTGAAGTTTCTTCTGTTGGCACCGCAACAACCTCTTCTTTTACTTCTGGATCAAGAGTTTCTTTCGTCTCTGGTTTAGCTTCTTCCGTTTTCTCAACAGGTACTGGAACGTCTTGATCTTGTTCTTCTACTGTTGGTGTTAATGGTTCTACTACTTCTCTATCTAAATCATAAGAGACACTTACAGATAATTTGTGTCCGTTAATATTTGCATTTAATTCTACTGTTTCTCGGAAAACTTCTGTGTTTGGTAATATTTTTCCTTTTGGTTTTGTTACAGATTTTGGCAACTCTATTTCAAACTCAACACTTTTTCCTAAAGCTAAAGGTCTAGCATGTTTGAAAACTTTTGACATTTCTCCAACCTTTACTTTTATAGAAATATTTTCAACATCTTTGACCGCTTCAACAGTTAAATAGTATTTCCCATCTCTTTCTAGTACTTTAGTTTTAACATCAGCATTCTCATTCTCTACTTTTACTAGAGGTAAATCTTTTGCTGTTGCAATTTCTAGGGTTGAGAAATTAGTTAAAAATACTGTACTTGCTAAAACTCCACTTGTTAATTTAATTAATTTTTTCATCTTTAATACAATTCTCCTCAATTTTATAGTTACTTTAATACAAACTATATTATATATTTTCTTTATAAGATATTCAATACTTGTAATAAAAATGAAATATTTATTTAACAATTGTAATAAATATTAATTTTTATACTGTTTGTTATTCTAGTAACTATTTTTTTCTTCTTTGTATCTTTACCCTACGTATTGAATCAGAAAATACCGAAGCCAATAATATTCCTATCGCTATAGCTCCTGCTTGTAGTAAGGTATCAACACCAGTCTTTGCCCCAAATATATAATTTTTTGTAACTATGTGGTGCATTGTGTAATACAAACCATACCCAGGTATCAGTGGTATTATTCCTGTATAAATAAAAACAGTTGCTGGCATTTTTAATCTTTTCGAAGCATTACCTGCAGCTAAACCTACTAAAACAGCAGCTATTAATGTGCCTACAACTATATCTCCTGTTAAATTCCTACCCCAAATATATACAAGCCAAGCCATCGCTCCAATTAACGAACAATCAATCAAAGATTTTTTAGGAGCATTAAAAAATATTGCAAAAGCAAAAGTTATTATAAATCCTAAGCAAAATTGTATCATCAAATAAAATATATCATCAGAAAAATTTATCATAATCTTACTCCTAACTTAGTCTTAAGCCAACAACTACACCTAAAGCAATTGCTGTTGCTATAAAAAATGCCGCCATTGCTCCTACAATTCCTGACATATAATCTCCTGCCATAAAATCACGCACAGAATTTGTTATTTGCACGCCAGGAACTAGTGGCATAAGTCCTACAATAATTATAGATTGTGGATTAACTACATGAAAAGTTGAAGCTGCTAGATTAGCTAAAACTGTAGCCAACAAAGCACCTATAAAATTACTCAAGTAAAACATAACCTTATATTTAGTAGCGTATATCAAAAAATAAGCCTCTATTGCCATAATTATACAAGAATATATACTATCTTTAAAAGTTCCTCCGAACATTACAGCAAAAAAGGGAGCTGAAATAATTAAGGCTAAAACAACCGTTATATCACTATAAGGTTTAGTATATCTTATATTTTCTAAAGTAGCAAATGCTAGTTCTAAATCTTGACATTCTCCCGAAACAATTCTTCTTGATAAATCATTCATTAAGGAAATTTTTTCAAGATTCTTATCACCTATACTTATTCTTCTCATTGTAGTCATGTTAGATTCTTCATAAATAAAAGACACAATTACAAAATTATAAGAAACTAATACATTAATAGTTTGAATATTGCTGCAAGCTCCAAGAACTCTGTATAACGTATCCTCAACCCTATAAACCTCTGCACCATAGGACATCATCAATCTTCCTAGCTTTACGGTAAAATTCATTAAATCTTTAGCTTCTTTTTTATTTTTTAATTCCACAATTTCACCTCCTAATATTTTATTTCAATATACTTTTTATCATATTTTTTTTGCTCTGTAAAGTAGCTATTTTATCTTTATTTAATTTTGTTGTTTTTTTTAATTCATTTAAGATATAATCTAATTTTTTTAATTCTTGTTCATATTTTTTTATAAAAACTTTATTTTTTTCTTGTGGTAAAAAAATTCCAAATAATTTTTCTTCCGCTGTTAAAGTCATTTTCCCTTTTTTTGCTACTATTATTTCGTAAATATGACCATCTTCTTCTAATATTTCTTCTGCTACAATATAGTAATTTAAATTTTCTAATTTTTCTCTTACCAAGTTGCTTGCTACATTGGGTTGTAATATTAATTGCTCAACACTTAGTAATTTTTCCTTGCCTTCTTCTAATATATCGGCAATTAATTTACCACCCATACCACATATTGTTATTACTTCTATATTATCATCAGCTTTTATAACATCTAGTCCTGAACCTTTTCTACATTCTATAAATTTACTAAACCCATACTCTGCAACATTTTTAATAGAACTCTTATGTGGACCCTCTACAACCTCACCAGCAAGAGCGAAATTTATTTTATTTTCTTTAACTAGGTATATAGGCAGGTAGGCGTGGTCGCTTCCTATATCTGCCAATCTGTTATATTCTATAAAATCAGCAACTTTTTTTAGTCTATTTTTTATATTTATATTCATTTATAACTCCTATTAGTCTAAAAAATCCTTACTAAAACTTGTTGTAATAATATTTTTCTTAGAATTTTCTAAGTCTTCTAATTCTTTTATTACTTCTTTTCCATATTTTTTGTTTAAGGTGCGAATTACTTGTTTTACTTTTATGTCGCTACGTTCAGCATAATCTGTAAAAATATCTAACTGCTCTTTTATGCTATCCATTTTAATAACATTATTAAGAGAAAGACCCAAAAGACGTATTCCCTTATCAAAAGAATAATTTGTCAAAAGTAAGTTTAAGGCATATTCATATATTTCATTTTCATCATTTGTATATTTTGGAATTTTTTGACTTCTTGTTATACTTTTAAAGTCATTAAACTTTATAATTATTGATATATTATTCCCAACATATCTTCTGTTTTTTGCCCTGTTTGCTACTTTTTTAGCAAGTTTTTTTATTTCATTAGTTATTTCTTGGTCTTCTTCTAAATCTTTGGGATATGTTTTAGAATTTCCTATGGATTTTCTATCTATCTTTAATTTTAATTTTCTATTATCCTTACCCTTAGCTTTTTGCTTTAATCTTAAACCATGTATTCCTAAAATACTATTTAAAATAACTTCATTAGCTTCAGCTATATCACCTATAGTTTTTATTCCGTAATCTCTTAATTTTTTTGCAGAAGATTTTCCACAGCCGTGCATTTTTCCAACATCTAAATTCCACAATATATCCTTATAATTTTTTCTGTTTATTATTGTAAAACCCCTAGGTTTTTTCATATTAGATGCCATTTTAGCAAAAAATTTATTATAGGAAACTCCGACACTAGAGGATAAGTCTAATTCTTTATATATTCTTCTTTGAATGATAGCCATAACTTTTATAGGTTCTTTTAAATCGCTCAAGTCAATATAGGCTTCATCTATTGAAACTATCTCTACTTTAGGAGTGTAGGTTTTTATTAAATCAAAAACTTTTTTTGATTCTTCTTGATACAATTCAAAATTTGGTCGCATTAATTTAAGAGTAGGACAAAGCCTCTTAGCTTCTCCTACTCTCATAGTTGTTTTTATACCATAGGCTCTAGCCTCATAGTTTGATGTAACAATTATTCCATTACGCTCACGAACTACACCAGATATGGCTAGGGGTTTTCCTTTCAATGAGGGATTATACTTTTCCTCAACAGCGGCATAAAAGCAATTCATATCTATGTGTGCTATTACACTTGTCATAAAAACTTCCTTTATTAACTTAATTATACTATTGTGAAATTCACTACTATAATGGGTCTGCGTTTTGTGTTATCGTATAATAAACTTGACAACATACTGCGAATTTCTGCTTTAATTAAAGAACATTCTCTTAAAGAACGTATAGGATTATTTTCTATATATTCTGACACTCTTTCTTCCGCTTCTTTTATTAATTCTGCACTTTTCTTAACATAGACAAAGCCATTAGTTTGAATACAAGGTTTGCCTAATAATTCTTTTGTTTTTCTGCTTATTGCATAAGAAGCAACAAAAATACCCTCATTAGCTAATACTTTTCTATCTTTTAAAACACCAGCTTCTACATCTCCAACACTCTTACCATCAACAAGAACATTTCCCACTGGAACATTATTTTTTAAAACTTGTGTTTTTTGTCCAAGAATTTCTAATGTGCTACCCTTTTCCAATAGATAAACATTTTCTCTTGCTACTCCTGTTTCCACTGCTAATTCTGCATGTTTTTTTAAATTTCTATACTCTCCCTGAACAGGAATAAAATATTTTGGATTTAGCATATTTAACATTAATTTTAACTCTTCTTTTGTCGCATGACTTGAAGCGTGTAATCTTTTTGATGAAGCTACAACATTAGCTCCTAATTGTACCAACAAATTTAAAGTTTCATATAACATAACTTCCATAGTTGGTGAGGGTGTTGCTGCTACCATTACCGTGTCGTCTTGCTCTATCTTTATGCCTTCAACTTTTTTCTCGGTTATATTTTTTATTGCTTCTATCGGTTCTCCCTGCTCTCCAGAAGATAATATTAATATTTCATTTTTAGGATAATTTTGCAATTCATCTGTTTTTATAAATTTCTCATCTTCAATTTTCATGTATCCTAGTTTTCTGGCAGTTTTTATTGAATTGTTTATCGCTTCTCCTAGTAGCAATATTTTTCTACCTTGGTTTAAGGCTGAATTTACTATATGGGTCATTGTTAAAAAATTAGAGGCATAGCAAGTTACAATAAGTCGTTTGTTGGCTTGACTTAAGGCTGAATCTATTTGTTCTGCCGCTTCTTGCTCTGGTATATTATGACCTGCTGTGTTGGCATTACTAGAATCACTTAGTAGGGCAAGGACGCCGCTTTGTCCCAATTTTGCAATTTCAAACATATCAGCCTTATATTCTCTACTTACTGATTGGTCAAACTTAAATTCTCCAGTATAAACTATATTCCCTTGTGAAGTAGTTAATGTTATACCTAAAGAATCAGGCATAGAATAAGTAGTTTTAAAGAATGATACTGTTGTATTGTTAAATTTATAAGCACTCTTACTATTTACATAGTTAAATTTTAAACGTTTTTTTATACCCAACTGTCTTAAATTATTTTTTAATATTTCTAGTGCCAACTTAGAACCAAAAATAGGGCAATTAATTTTATCTACAATATAGGGTATTGCTCCCATGGAACTTACATGTCCGTTAGATAAAAATATTCCTTTTAGCTTTTCTTTGTTTTTTACTATATATGTAATATCAGGAATAACTGCATCTATTCCTATCATTTCAACTTCTGGGAACATTAATCCTGCATCTAATAAAAACATCTCATCATTTATTTCTATTAAATACATATTTTTGGCAATTTCTTCAACACCACCTAGTGGAGTTATTTTTATTTTTTCCTTGTTATTCTTTTTAATTAATTTTATGTTCATTTCAAACCTCTTTTCCTTATCATAGATTTTATGGGTTCAAAATCTCGTCTATGAATATCACAGATACCATGATTTTTTAAACCCTCTAAATGTTTTTTTGTTCCATATCCCTTATTATTTTCAAAATCATAATAAGAATATTTTTTTGCATATTCTTTCATTAAGTTATCTCTACATACCTTGGCTATTACTGAAGCAGCAGCGATAGAAACACTCTTGTCATCTCCCTTAATTATACTAAAATTTGGTGTTTCTAAATCATCTAAAGGCATGGCATCTACCAAAATAAAATCTGGCTTGACACTTAATTTTTTTATAGCCATTTTCATTGCTATCTTTGTTGCTGAATAAATATTATATTTTTCAATTTCATAATTATCTAATTCTACTATTGCATAGCTGACAGCTTCAGAAATTATTTTTTTATACAATTCTTCTCTTTTAGCACTAGATAATTTTTTCGAATCACACAAACCAGGAAAATAACTATCTTTTTTTAAAATTACCGAGGCGACAACAAGAGGTCCTGCCAAAGATCCCCTACCGACTTCGTCTATTCCACAAATGTAATTATATCCTAACTTGTAACATTTTTCTTCATATATAGTTCTTTTTTTGTATTCTTCTTTTAAAATTTCTTTTTCTTTTTCTGCTTTATAATATGCTGCCAGTAAATTTTTTACTCCAACTCTTTTGTTTTGTGATAACTGTAATAATGTTTCTTGTGAAACGCTACTTGTTGATAAAATTTCTTTTATTTCTTTAATTTTCATCAGAAAAAATTTCTCCATAATTGTCAAGAGTTATTAAACCAAATTTTTGAGTTCTAAAATCTTGTATTAATAATTTTATTGTACTCTCATAATCATAGTCGCCAGCTATTAACTTAAATCTTTTTTTTGCTATTTTTTCCATAATTATAAGGTTATCTTCGTCTTTTTCCACTTCTATATTATATAGTCTATTCAAATTTTCTAAATAATTTTTTTTCAAAAATTCTATTAAATATAAACTTACTTCATCTAGCGGTGTTATATCATCTTTTATAGAACCTACTAAACTTAATTTTTTTCCTATTTCTTGGTTGGCAAATTTTGGCATTAATATTCCTGGTGTATCCAACAATTCTATATCTTTATTTAATTTTAACCACTGCTGTTTTTTTGTAACCCCTGGTTTGTTGGCGGTATTTGCTATATTTTTTTTAATAATTTTATTTATAAAAGTTGATTTTCCTACGTTGGGAATACCAACAACCATAGAACGAATAACTCTAGGTTTTATTCCTTTATCAACCATTCTTGAAATTTTTTCTGCTAATTCTTCACGGGCTTTGTTTATTATATCATTTAAATTGTTAGAATTTTTTGAATCGGCATATGCTACTATATAACCTTTTTTTTCAAAGTATTCTTTCCATTTAGCAGTTTCTTTTTTGTTGCATAAGTCTATTTTGTTAAAAATAATTACTTTTTTTTTGTCCTTTAATAATTCGTCTATGTAGTTGTTATGAGAGGAGAAAGGGCATCTTGCGTCTGCCAGCTCAAAAACAATATCTACTAATTTTAATTTTTCTTTTATTTCTCTTGTTGCCTTTGCCATATGACCCGGAAACCATTGTATTACCATATTAATTCTCCTTATAATTTTTACATAAGAATACAATTATATATTATACTGTTATTTGCAATTTTTTTCTAGTTTATTGTTATTTTAAAACAAAAAAGCAAGCCGAAATTTTTGGCTTGCTTTTTATAAAATATTATTTTTCTAAATTTCTAAGCTTTTAATAATTTCTTTTGCTTCTTTAAATAAAGCTTCTATTATTTCTTTTACTGATTTTTCTTCTTTTATTAAACCTGCTATTTGCCCAGACATTACTATTCCCTCTTTTATATTTCCTTGCAGGATAGCCTTGTTCAATGCTTTTGATTTTAATTTTTCTAGTTCTTCTCTTGTTCCTTGAGAAATTTCTAAGTTGTAATATTTTTCTATAATTTCATTTTTTATACTTCTAAAAGGAATACCTTTTTGTCTGCCAACAACAAATGTTGATGTGTCTGTGGCGTTTATAATAGCTTCTTTAAATTCTTGTGGTACTGAACATTCTTTTGCAGTTAAAAATAAAGTTCCGAGTTGAACTCCTTTTGCTCCTAATGCAAAAGTAGCTACAAGACCCCTACCATCTGCTATCCCTCCAGCAACAATAACCGGTATTTTTACAGCATCTACTATTTGTGGAACTAGACTTAGGTTTGTTGTTTCTCCTATATGACCTCCAGACTCCATTCCTTCAGCTACCACAGCATCAACACCTAATTCTTCCATTTTTTTAGCTACTTTTACGTTAGGAATTACTGCTATTACTTTTATTCCATTTTCTTTTAAAGTAGGCATATAGGGTTTGGGTGTTCCTGCTCCTGTTGAAACAATTTTTACACCCTCTTCTATTATAACTTCTATTAATTCTGGAATATTTTTATTCATAAGCATTAAATTTACAGCAAAGGGTTTATCTGTTAATGCTCTTGTTTTTCTTATTTCTTCTCTAAGTTCTTGGCTAGTCATTCCAGAAGAAGCTAATATTCCCAATCCTCCTGCATTTTATACTGCAGAGGCAAGTTTTGCATCTGCAATCATTGTCATTCCACCTTGTAGTATAGGATATTTTATATTAAATAATTTTGTTATATTCATTTTTCTACCTCCTTATTTTATTTAATTATAGCATATTTTTACTTGTTATAAAACATAAATAAAACTAGGAATAATTTCCTAGTTTATTTTTCTTTTATTATATTGTAGTATGTTCTTGATGTTACTGTGTAAATTATTATATAAAATACACTAAAGATTATAAAGGTTGTTCCCATAGCATACAGGAATATTTTTGTATTAGTTAGGCTAAATAATTTTAGTAATTTTTCAATAAATGGATATACAAATATTACATGGCTTGCTGCTACTAATAGGGGGGCAAAAAATATTAGTAAAACTTGTCCTTTTATTGAAGATTTTATTTCTTTTTCTTCTAAACCGACCTGTTGCATAATTTTGAATTTATCTTTGTCGTCATATCCTTCAGATATTTGTTTGTAGTACATAATAACTACTTGAGAAATTATAAAAATAGCACTTATTATTATTCCTATGAAGTAAAATGAAGAAACAAATCCTTTTATATCTTTTGAAGCTGTTTCCTTATTAACTATATCTATAAATTGAAAATTATCACCAACATCTTCTACAAATTTAAACTCTTTTCTGTTTACTTGTTTTGAAATTTGACCTAATGCAGTTGCAAGTTTTTCTGAGTTATTTTTATTTTCTATATTAAATGCGTATAAATTATTATAAGTAAGCCTGCTTGCATATTCTTCTCCTAATTTATTAATGGCTTCTTGCTTAATTTTTTCTAAGACTTGTCTATCTTTTACTACAATATAATAAGTATCCGTAACATTAGCAAGAGCTTTTGCAGCTTGAATAGTTTTATCTGCCCTAGCCTTAACTTTAAAATCTATCGTGTTTGCTCTAAATGTAGATTTTTCTTCTTTGTTTCTTGGGTCTTCAAATAATATTTCATCATCTGCTAAAGATATATTGGTATTATTTGTTTTATTATAGTCTTCTAAAGTTATATATATTGTTAGTAAGGCTTTTGATAAGTCAGAATAATTTGCTTCTTTAAATTCTATTCCCTCTTTTGTTTTAGCTCCAGCTATTGCCATATATGTGTAATCTAGTTGGTCTTTTTTTATTTCCTTATTTTCTGCAACTATTTTTTCTATTTCTTTTGTCAGCTGATTTTTATTAGCTTTTGAGTTGGTAGATATTTCTACCATTATATCTCTTGGATAAGATGTATTTATTAAATCTTTTGTCCCAAAATATAGGCTTGATGTTGAACCTAGAGTTACTAAAACCATTGTTGATAATATACAGATATTTGCTAGGCCAAGAGCATTTCTTTTTATTCTAAATAGTAGGTTTGAAATACTAATAAAATTTTTTGTTTTGTAGTAATAATTTTTATTATTTTTTAAGATTTTTAAAGTAAAAATACTAAAACTTGTAAATAGTAAGTAAGTTCCTATTATTACTGCTAATACTGCATAAAAAAATACAGAAAGAGCTTTTAAGGGTGTTTCTATGGTTACAGCTGAATAGTAGCCATATCCTATAAGACCTAGGGCTATTAATGATAATATTATTCGACCTTTGGGTTCTTTTTCTGCCCTTTGATTATCTTTTAGTAAGCCTATTATATTTATTCTTTTAATTTTTATAATTGCCTTTAATATTATTAGTAGATAAATTATTGAAAATAAAAGTATTATTATGCTTATTGCTTTTATCGAAAAATTAAAACCTAGCTTTACTTCTTCTCCCAGTAGTTTTAAAAATGATAAGTAGGCTAATTTATCTAATATTATGCCTAGTGTTAAACCAAAAAAAGTAGAAATAAATCCTGTGTATAAAGTTTCTAAACTTATTACTCTTATTATTTGATTTTTTGTCATACCCAAGACTGAGTACAGACCCATTTCCTTAGTACGTTTTTTTATTAAAAATGAATAAGTATAAAATAGAAATACGGTAATAAATATAGCTACAATTACTTGTCCGAATGTTAATAATTGTTTCGTTGCTGAAGCTCCTCTTAATTTTGCTATGTTTTCATTATTTCTTAGTGATGTAATGATATAAAATAGGGTTACCATAAACATAGATGATAAAATATAGGGTAGGGTTAAACTTTTATTATTTTTTATATTATTAAAAGCTAATTTGCCATAAAATAATTTAGTCATTTTCTATCCCTCCTGTTTGTATAAGACTTAGTGCCTCTGTAATTTTTTGATACATTTCTGTTGAAGTATTTGTTCCTTTATAAATTTCATGGAAAACTATTCCGTCTTTTATAAATAAAACTCTTTTTGCCCTGCTGGCTGTTTTTACTGAGTGAGTTACCATCATTATAGTGTGTCCAACCCTATTTATTTCTTCAAATATATCTAATAAATTTTCTGTTGATTTTGAATCCAAGGCTCCTGTCGGTTCATCTGCCAATATAATTTTTGGTTGAGTTATTATGGCTCTAGCGACTGCTACTCTTTGTTTTTGACCTCCTGATACCTGATATGGATACTTGTTTAATAATTTTGTAAGTCCTAAAGGTTTACTAACCTGCTCTAATTTTTTATCCATTTCCTTGTAAGATTTTTTTGCTAAAACTAGGGGCAATAGTATATTATCTTTTAAAGTAAAATTATCTAATAAGTTGAAATCTTGAAATACAAAACCTAAATTTTCTTTTCTAAAATTAGCTAAATCTTTTTCTTTTATTGTAGCTAAACTTTTTCCGTCTATAATTACTTCTCCTGATGTTTCCCTATCAAAAGTAGCCATTATATTTAAAAGGGTTGTTTTTCCGCTACCACTCTCTCCCATTATGGCAACAAATTCTCCCTTGTTTACGGAAAAATTAACATCTTTTAATGCTTCTGTTGCACTTCCTCCAAAACGATTTGTATATATTTTTTTTAAATTTTTCACTTCTAATAACATATTTTTTCTCCTTTTACTAATTTTTTATTTGTTTTATAGTTCTATTTTATCTTGAATTTTTTGTCTTTTCCATAGAATTTCCTTACAAAATAAAAAACAATCTTACAAAAATGTAAGATTATTTTTTTAAAAAATTTTTTATAATATTATATCTTTATCAAAGCTTATTTTAACTCTTGTTCCCTTATTTATTTCCGAATCAATATCTATTAAAAATCCTAACTTATCTACTGTTTTTTTAGTAAGATACAGACCTAATCCACTAGATTTTTTTTCTTTTCTTCCGTTAAATCCTGTATAACCCTTATCAAAAATTCTTGGTAAGTTATCGGCTGATATACCTATTCCTGTATCTTCTATTATCAAACTATTTTCTTTTCTGTATATTTTGATAACTCCTTGTTTTTTTGAATATTTTATAGCATTATTTATTATTTGTTCTAAAATAAATTCCAACCATTTTTGGTCGCTTATTATACTTAAATCTATCTGTGTGTATTCTATATTTAAGTTTTTACTAAAAAATAGGATTGCATATTTTTTTAAGACATTATTTATTGCTTCTGATATTTTTATTTTTTCAATAACTAGGTCGTTTTTATTGTTATCCAACCTTAAATAACTATTTACCATGTTTACATACTGTTCAATTTTAAATAATTCTATTTCTTCTTGTTTTTTATTTTCATCTTCTGAATTTTCTATTAAAAAACTCAAGGCTGCTATGGGGGTTTTTATTTGATGAACCCACATTGTATAGTAGTCTATTATTTCTTTTGTTTCTTGCCTATTTTTTTCTATTATTTTTTTGTTTTCTTCTATTAACTTGTTTATTACATCTATATATTTATTTTCTACTATGTTTTCACTTTTATCTATTTTTTTTAATTCTGTATATAAATTATTTTTTAAAATTTCTAAATTTTGATATTTCCTTGAAAATATTGAAAAATCATATAAAAAATATAAAATCAAAATAAGAACTTCTATAAATATAGGATATAATACTGCTTCTGTTTCTACATCATATAAAAATATTGTTGAAAAAATTAGTAAAATATTACTTATAATTAAAATGCTAAATAATATTATTTGTTTTTTGAGATAACTTAGCAATATTTTTTTCATATTAGATAGCCCCTACCTTTTTTCGTTACTATTAAATTTTCTATTCCTATATTTTCTAATTTTTTTCTTAATCTATTTATGTTTACAGATAGGGTGTTTTCATCAATAAAAGTATCACTTTCCCACAATTCTTTCATCAACAAATCTCTACTAACTATATTTTCCCTGTGTTCTAGTAATAAATTTAATATTTTGCTTTCGTTTTTTGTTAATTCTTCTGTTTTTCCTTTGTAGCTAACTATATCTTTATTTAAATCAAAAATTATATCCTTATAGACTAATAATTGTTGCTCTGAATTAAAATTATAAGTTCTTCTAACTATGGCATCTATTTTTGCTTTTAAAATAACTAATTTGAATGGTTTAGCTATAAAATCATCAGCTCCCACAGATACTGCCATAACTATATTCATATCATCACTAGCAGAGGATATAAATATTATAGGTGTTTTTGATATTTTTCTTATTTCTTCACAATAATAATAACCATCATAGTAGGGTAAATTTATATCCAGTAATACTATATCAGGAGAAAAATTTATAAAATCACTTATTACATTTTCAAAGTTTTCTACTATTTTTGTTTGAAAATTCCATTTTTCTAAATATTTGGCTATACTTTCTGCTATTACAGTATCATCTTCTACTATTAATATTTTATACATATTTTCCTCCTTTTTGTACTTTTTAACTTTTTTGTTTCACATAAAACATTTATTTTCCTAAACAAAATCTACTAAATAATTCATTTATTAATTCTTCGCTCGTATTTTCTCCTATTACTTCTCCTAAAAGATTAAAAGTTTTTGTATAATCTATTAAAACCATGTCAACTTCTAATCCAGCTTGAGCTGCATTTATTGCTTCATTTAAACTTTCTAAGGCTCTTGTTATTAGGTTTACTTGTCTTGTATTTGATAAGTATGTTGCATCTTTTGGTTTTGTTTTTCCTTCAAAAAATAAATTTCTTATACTTTTTTCTAAGTCTTCTATTCCTTGATATGTTGTCATTGATGTTTTTATGATAGGGTGATTGTAACCTAAACTTTCTACTTCTGTAATATCTATTTTTGTTTCTAGGTCTAATTTATTTAATATTATTATGGTTTGTTTATCTTCTGTTAATTTTAGTAATTCTTTATCCTTGTCTGTTAATTTTTCATTACTATTTATTAAAAACAAAACTAAGTCAGCTTGTTTTAAAACTTCTCTACTACGTTCTACTCCTATTTTTTCTACCACATCTTCTGTATCTCTAATTCCTGCAGTATCTATTAATTTTATCGGAACTCCTTTTATATTAACATATTCTTCCAAAACATCTCTTGTTGTTCCTGCTATATCTGTTACTATCGCCTTGTTTTCTTGTAGTAAATTATTTAAAAGGGAACTTTTACCAACATTTGGTCTTCCTATTATAGCTGTATTCAATCCTTCTTTAATAATTTTTCCTTGTTTTGATGTTTCTAATAAATTTTCTAAACTTTCTTTTATACTAACAGATTTTTCTAGTATTGTTTTTGTTGTTTCTATTTCTAAGTCATCATACTCTGGATAATCAATATTAACTTCTACAACTGCTATTATATCTAATATTTCTGCCCTTAATTTTTTTATTAGACTTGATAATCTTCCCTGTATTTGATTATTCGCTAGTAAACTTGCTTCTGTTGTTTTACTCTTAATAAAATCAATTACTGCTTCTGCTTGTGATAGATCTATTCTACCATTTAAAAATGCTCTTTTTGTAAATTCTCCAGGTTCTGCTAATCTTGCTCCATTATCAAGACATAGTTGTAATATTTTTTGTATTGTTACTATTCCACCGTGGCAGTTTATTTCTATTATATCTTCACAGGTATAAGTTTTAGGTGCTGCCATTTTTACAAGCATTATTTCTTCTATTTTTTCTTTGTTTTCTGGATTTATTACATGACCGTAATTTATAGTATGGCTGTCTATATTTTTAATTTTTTTATCTTTAGGAAGTTTTATTATTTTATCTGCTATTGCAAATGCCTCACTTCCACTAAGTCTTACTATTCCGATTGCTCCTTCTCCAAGGGCTGTTGATATTGCTGCTATTGTCTCACTCATAATATTTTCTCTTTCTTCTTTTATAAAAATAGGGTACAAAGATTTTTCTCTGCACCCTTATCTTTAATATAATTTTAATTCTTCTATTATTTCTTCTAAATCTGTTTTAGAAAAATCTTTTTTCAAAAATCCTTTTGCTCCATTATTTATAGCCTGTCTTTTGTAAATAGGTAAATGTCCAACACTACTGCAGATAATTATTTTTGCTGTTGGATATTTTTTTACAATTTCTTTTGTTGCTTCTAAACCATCTAACTCTGGCATACAAATATCCATTATTACAAAATCTGGTTGTTTTTTTTCATACATTGCTATACCTTCTTTTCCAGTATAGGCAAAATAAGGTTCTAAACCACATTCTTTAGCTATATCCCCTGCTCTTTTGTAATAATAAAAACTATCTTCTACTATAAGCACATTTTTCATACCGACTCCTATTTAGCTGTTATTACTAAATATCTATGTGGTTCTTTGCCGTGAGATTCTGTTTCTACATTTTTTATTTCACTCAAGGCATTATGAATTATTTTTCTTTCAAAACTTGTCATAGGTTCAAGTTGAACTGGTTTTCCTAATTTTTTAGATTTTTTAGCCATATTTATAGCCAATTCTTCTAAAGTTTCTTTTCTATTTTCCCTATATTCATCACAGTCAATATTTATTCTAAAATAAGATTTTGTGAATTTTTTTGCATAGTTATTAGCTAAAAACTGCAGGCTGTTTAATGTGTTACCTCTTTTTCCTATTAGTAGACTTGTACTTTCTACTTCTGTTATTCTCAAAGTGTAATTTTTGTTTCCTTCTTCTATAAAGACTAATTTTGCAGTATCAAACCCCATAGAATGTACTATTTTTGTCATATAGTCTACTATTTTATCTTTGTTTAAAACTATTAAATCTTCTCTTTTTTTATTTTCTTCTTTTACTACAACTTCTTCTTTTATTTCTTCTACTGGTTCTTCTATTACTTCTTTTTTAGGAACAGCTGAAACTTTAGGTTGTGTTTTTAATAGAGAATTTTTTATTTTTTCCTTATCATATTCAGGTTCTAGTGGAATTAATTTAACCCTCGCTTCTTTTTTAAACAGACCTAAAATTCCATTGTTTCCTGCTTCTTCTACTTCTATTTTTACATTTTCTTCTGTCAAAAATAAATCTTTTAAACCTTTTTTTATAGCTTCATCTACACTACTAGCTACATATACATATTCATTCATTATTTTTACCTCTTTTTAATAAATTTGTTTTTGTTAATATATGATTTATAGATTTTAAAAATTCATCAAAAGTAATATCCATAGCTGCCTTTCTTAAAATTATAATAATATCATAATTTTTTAGTAAATTTTTATGTTCTTTTATACTTTCCCTTACATAACGTTTTAATTTATTTCTTTTGTTGGCTTTTCCTAATTTTTTACTAACAGACAGACCTAATCTAAAATGTTCTAAATTATTTTTACTATAATAAATAACAAATTGCCTATTAGCAAAACTTTTTTTTTCTTTTATTATTCTATTAAAATCTTTTTCCTTTTTTATCCGATATTCTTTTTTCATTTGTGAACCTTTCTATGTTATATATTTTAACAGTTTATACTTGTTTTTACAACCACAACAAATAAAAAAAGAAGTTTAAAATAAAATTTATCCTAAACTTCTCTATATTTCATATATTTTATGCAGAAAGAACTTTTCTTCCTTTAGCTCTGCGTCTTGATAAAACATTTCTTCCATTTTTAGAACTCATACGAGCTCTGAAACCATGAACTTTTGAATGTTTTCTCTTATTTGGCTGATAAGTACGTTTCATTTTAATCCTCCTCGAGTTTTATTTAATATGATAGATGTAATAACTATAAGATGTTATCACAATATTATTAAAAAATCAAGTTAAAAATTTTTTCAAAATAATTTTATATTAATTTTTTATTATCTGTTAAAAAATTTTTTTCTAAAATTTAAAATAACATTTTTTAAAAAGTTTTTAAAAAAAATAAAAAAATTAAATTTTTTATTTTTCCACAGGTTTTTAAAACTTGTTAAAAGTTTTCTTGTTTCTTTTATTTAAATACTTAATACTTTTGAAAAATATTTTGATAACTCTTTATTTTTCCACAATAATTTATTTTTTTAACAATTTAAAATTTTTATTTTTATTTTTTTTCAAAAGTTTTTGAAATTTTTTTCAAAAGTTGTGGAAAACTTTTTTTTATGTTATAATATTTTTTAATCTTTTTAGGAGGTTTTTTATGAGTAATTCTAATTTTTTATGGGAAATTATTGTTAAAAAATTAAAATCTGAGCTTAATGAAGAAGTTTTTTCTACCTGGATAGCACCGAATTTTATTGAATTAGTCGATATGAAAAATAAGCAAATTACTATTACCAGTAACAACGGTCTTATTTCTGAATATCTTAAAAATATTTTTGATTCTAAAATAAAAGAAATTGTTAAAAATTCTACAAGTCTTGATTTTGAAATCTTCTATAATTATCTTGATGATAATAGTATTAAAGAAGATGTTAGAAAAATAGAAAAGAAAAAAAATACAGAAGATATAATTCTTGATAATTTTTTAGCAAAAGATAAACCTTCTGGTTCTCAAAATCTTTTTTCGACACAATCTTTTATTTTTGATGAATATAAGCAAGCAACACCAAATAAAAATATTACAAAATCAAAAGATAATACTAGTATAAATAAAAATTTTATTTTTGATAATTTTGTTGTTGGTGAAGGTAATACCTACGCCTTTAACCTGGCTTACTCGGCTGCAAATGATCCAGGAGAACACAATCCACTTTTTATTTATGGTGGTGTTGGTTTGGGAAAAACGCATTTACTCCACGCAATAGGTAATGAATTGGAAAAAAATTTTCCTAATTTTAAAATAAAATGTGTTACCTCTGAACAATTTTTAAATGATTTTGTTAATTCTATTCAAACTGGTAACAAACATAAAAATTTAGCAGAAGAATTTCGTCAAAAATATAGAGAAATAGATGCACTTTTAATAGATGATATTCAATTTTTCTCTGGAAAAACAAGTATTCAAACGGCTTTTTTCCACACATTCAATGAATTACATCTAGCTCAAAAACAAATTGTTCTTATCAGTGATAGAGAACCTAATGAACTTGATGGTCTTGATGATAGACTTGTTTCTCGTTTTGATTCTGGTGTCTTAGCTGATATCACTCCGCCAGACTACGAAACCAGAATGGCTATTATTAAATTTAAATGTCAAGAAAATAATCTACAAATTGATGATTCTATAATAAGTTATATTTCTGGTAATATTACTGATAATATTAGGCAGATAGAAGGGGTTTTAAAAGAAATAAAATTTAAAGCAGATTCTAAAAATATTTCTCTTGAATTAGTGGAAAATATTTTAAAACACCGTATTAAAAATATTAAGAAAAAAATTTCACCTAAAGATATTATAAATATAACTTCTGAATTTTATAATATTTCTGTTGATAATATGCTATCAGCAAAAAGAAATAAGGAGATAGTAACACCTAGAATGGTAGCCATATATTTATGTAGAGAATTAACAGACCTTTCCTTACCAGCAATAGGCAAGTTATTCAATAAAGACCATTCTTCTATCTTTTACTCTAATACAAAAATTACAACATTAATAGCTGACAATACAAATAATATTTTAGAAAACATAGAAATAATAAAAGAAAAACTTACAAATTTATAAGTTGTTGAAAAATAACAAAGTTTTTAACAAACTTTTCAACAGATTTTTAAAAACTATTTATTTAAATTTATCTTTCTTTCTTTTATTTTTTAAAAGTTTTAACAAGATATATTATTAGTATTATTTTATTATATATAAATATATAAGGAGATAACATGAAATTTTCAATATTAAAAAATAATTTTTTAGAAGGCTTAAATACAGTATCGAGGGCTTTATCACCTACACCTGTTTTTGAAATATTAAAAGGTATAAAAATAGAACTTGATAAAAATAAAATGATATTAAAAGCAAGTGATTCTTTATTATCTATGGAATATTTTATAAATACAATGGATGAAGATAAAGAAATAATAAATGTAGAAAGAGGAGGAGAAGCAGTTTTACCTTCAAGATATTTTATAGAAATTATAAAAAAATTACCCACTAATCAAATAGATATAGAAATAGAAAATCAATATATAAAAATAAAATCGGGAAAAAGTGAATTTAATATTCAAGGTTATGAACCTAATGAATATCCAGAATTCCCAACTGTATCAAAAGAAAATAAACTAGAAATAAATTCTACTGTTTTTAATAGCATAACAAAAGAAACATTATTCTGTACAGCACAAAATGATCAAAGACCTATTTTAGAAGGTGTAAACTTTATATTAGAAGAAAAAGTTTTAACAGCTACATCAACAGATTCACATAGATTGAGTAAGAGAAAATTAAAGATAAATAATCTAAATGAAAATAAAGAATTTAATATAATAATTCCAAAAAAAGCCCTACAATCTATTCAAAAAATAATAGAAAGTAAAGAAAATAATTTAGAAATATACTATGAAGATAATAGGGTAATATTTATTTATGAAAATATTATTTATTATGTACTTCTTATAAGTGGAAAATATCCCAATACAGAAAAATTAATTCCATCTACTTTTGAATGTGTAGTAAATGTAGAAAGTCAAATTTTTTATGATGCAGTCGATAGGGTTTCGCTGGTAAGTAAGGATGAAAAAAATGATATAGTAAAATTCACTATAAATGGAAATATTATAAATATTACATCTAATTCAAAAGAATTAGGAACAGCAAAAGAAGATGTATTTGCTGAAATAGAAAGTCAAGTAGGTAAATTTGAAATAGCAGCCTCTGCCAAATTTTTAAAGGAAGCTATAGGTGCCATAAATTCAGAAAAAGTAGTTATAAAATTTTCTGGAGAACTAACAGCATTTACTATGCAACCAAGTGATTATCATAGAGATATAATAGAAGTTTTACTTCCTGTAAGAACTTATTAATAATAAGTAAGAAGGAAAAAATTAATGAAAAATAAAAATTTATTAATAATATTATGTATAGTGACTTTAGTTTCAGTTTTAAGAACACCTATAACAGGTTTAGGTGCTATAATAGGAACAATAAAAGAAACATTAGAAATAGACAATACAGTAGCAGGATTTATAACAATAATTCCTCTCTTGGCATTTGCTATAGTAAGTCCTTTCGCTTCTGAAATAGCTAAAAAATATGGTTTAGAAAAAACATTATTTTATTCTACTATTGTAATAAGTCTAATGTTATTAGCAAGATTTTACATAAATAAAAATGTAATATTTTTAACTACATTTATCATGGGAATGGCAATTGCTTTTGGAAATATATTATTACCAGGGATAACAAAAAAATATTTTCCTACTAGATTAGGTCTTATGACAGGTTTTTATACTGTAATAATGGCTATAAGTGCATCTATATCGTCAGCAGTAAGTTATCCATTAGTACAATTAAACATAATAAATAAAAATTTTAGTTTAGGTTTAGCTTTGAATATATGGATAATAATATCAATATTAGCAATGATATTATTTTATATTTTAAGTAAAGAAGCAGATATTAAAATTCAAAGTGTAGAAAAATTTAAAAAATATAAAACAAGAATATATAAAAATCCAAAATTATACAGTTTAACATTAAGTATGGGATTACAATCAGCACTTTTTTTCTGTAGTATTTCTTGGTTTGGAGAAATTATGATAACAAAAGGATTTAGCAATAGTAAAGCAGGCTTTTTAATATCGATTAGTCAATTTTCCCAATTTCCTGCAACATTCCTCATCCCCATAATTGCAGATAAATTAAAAAATAAATTAGTTATACCAATAATAACTGCTTTAAGTTACTTTATAGCTATAGTTGGTATAATATTTGTAGGAAAAAATCTTTTTTTTATGATAATATTAATGATTTTTTACGGTTTAGCAGGAGGAGGAGCATTTTCTTACGTAATGTACCTTTTTTCATCAAAAACGACAAATTCAGAAGAAGCATCAAAAGTTTCAGGAATATCTCAATCAGTAGGTTATTTAATAGCAGCGTTTTTTCCCCCAGTTTTAGGATATATAAAAGATATATCAGATTGGAATAATGTTCTTTATGTATTATTAGTAATATCAATAATACAGTTATTTACTATGATACATTGTAGTAAAAAAGGAAATATAATAGAAAATTAAAAAATAAAATGTAGTTAAATCTAAAATTTTTATAAAGAATAAGAATTAACTACATTTTTTATAAATTTTTTTTAAAAAATATGTTGACAATGATTTTTAAATACTGTATAATTATAAAAGTCTTGACACAAGTTGAACAATTTAATAATAAAATAACCTAATTATTTTTTTTAAAAATCTTGACAAAATAAATATTTTATAATAGAATATCAAAGTCTTTAATATTACATAAATAAGCGGGTGTAGTTTAGTGGTAAAACCTCAGTCTTCCAAACTGATGTTGTGAGTTCGATTCTCATCACCCGCTCCAAAATTTTGAACATTGAAAACTAAAAGAAAAAGTCAACGTTAATTCCAAAAAAGTTGAAAAAGACAACAAAAAACTTTAAAAGAGCTAATCAAACAAACAAATAAAATTTGGAGAGTTTGATCCTGGCTCAGGACGAACGCTGGCGGCGTGCCTAATACATGCAAGTCGAGCGAAAAGATGTAGGAGCTTTGCACCAACAACTTTTAGCGGCGAACG
>NZ_JAHKEI010000015.1:0-28193 GCF_018790995.1 Gemella sp. zg-1178 | reverse complement strand
TTTAAGACTAGACGAAGCCATCACTTGTCCTATTTATTACGCACATCCGTTTTCTTCTTATGAACGAGGTAGTAACGAAAATGCAAATCGATTGATTAGACGATGGTTCCCAAAAGGCACAACAACCGTTACTCCTAACGAAGTAACGGCTGTTGAACAATGGATAAATCGTTATCCACGTAAATTATTTAATTATGTATGTCCTTATGACTTGCCTGAGGTGGCTAACTTACTATTGTAATTTGCGTCTTTAATATATTTAATTTTTTAAAAATAAATAAGACCAATAATAAATTATTAGTCTTCACTATAAAAATTTTTCATATTATTTACTTACGTTTATAAAATATTTTTAGTCTCTGTTATTTTTATTGCTTCCATTATATTATTAGCTAACCTTTTTATGACTGGAACAACAACAGAGTTTCCTGCTTGTTTGTATAAATGACTTTGTGCTAAATTAGATGGTAACACATAATCTTTAGGGTAACCTTGAAATAAAAAACATTCTTTTGGAGTTAATTTTCTAATTCCATGTTTAGTTAAAATAATTGGTACATTATGCCCACCTGTTCCCATATTAGCTGTTAAAGTTGGACATAGTTTAGATTTATTTTCTCTAACATAAACTCTACGCCATTGATACAAAGTATCTTCATTTTTTATCTCATCTTTTAAAACTTCATAAAAACTACAATTATTTTCATTATAATAAAATTTATCATCAACTTTTTCATTGTAATTTATAATATCGCTTATTTTTGTGCTTAATAGTAGCGGTTCAATATCCTTAAAATTTTTAAAATCATCTTTTTTTCTAAAACCTATTATATAAATTCTTTCTCTATTTTGTGGAATATTCCCGTATTCGCAAGCATTAAGAATCATTGTTTTTAATTTATACCCATAACTTTCCAATGTTTCTTTTATAACTTTATAAGTATTTCCCTTATCATGCGTCAATAAATTTTTAACATTTTCTATGAATATTACTCTTGGTAATTTATCCTTTATAACTCTAGCTAACTGAAAAAATATTTCTCCTCTTTCATCTTCAAAACCTTTTCGATAACCAGCTATTGAAAAAGCTTGACATGGAAATCCACCTACAATAACGTCAACATCTGGAATAGTTTTTGTATTTATGTTATGAATATCGTCAATTACGATTTTGCTATGGTGATTAGATTTAAAAGTTTCAGCTGCTTTATTATCAAACTCATTAGACCAAACAATTTTAAAACCAGCTTGTTGAAAACCTAACTCTATTCCTCCAACACCTGCAAAAAGACCTGCAACTTTCATATTTATCTCCTTTTGCAAAAAATAAAACTATTATGTTTTTATAATTTAAATCTATATACTGTCTACTTTCTAAACTCTTCTTCAAATTCTTCGAAACTACCTAACTTTAAAAAGTCTAGATTATATATACCATTTTTCATTTTTGATAATTTTATACTATCTATGCCCATTATATCTAGTTTTTCTCTAGTAACGAGTTCTCCTTCTTTCAACTCAAGAATATCCCTTAAAATCCATTTGCCAAGTTCAGAATTAGGGTTACTCATCAATGCTTTTCCACCTTGTTGTGCAACTCTCATACTAATAATTTTTCCATTTGGTAATTTTACATCAAAGGGGGTTGTTTTATTATCTTCAGTACTATAATTAAAGAACTGTTTTTTATTCTTATGTATCCAACTAGGTATAGAAATATAAACTTCATTCAAATTTCTAATTCTTCCTCTTGCATTCCACTGATTAAGCCCTGAACGCTCTTCTACTCTATTATTTCTTGTGCTATATAAAGGTAAAACTATATAATCTATAACTGAATTATCACTCAAATATAATTTATCTACACTATTTTCTTCAATTATATCTTTATTTTTAATAGATAGCAAAAAATTGTATGGGTCTTTTAATATTTCAACGCTAAAACCAAATATTTTATTATTTCTACAAGTATTAAATCTTTTTAATAATGTACTTTTTGATAAACTAAAACTATATTCATGTATCATATCTGTAAAATGAATTGTCGTTTTACTTTGTGATGTTACTTTAATATTATCTATATTAATTAAATCCATATCTTCTTCAAAAATATATATATATTTATCACTTCTTGTTACTAAGTGATACATCATTTCGTTCAAATTACATATTCTCATAGTTGATTTAATTCTTTCATTTCTCATTTCAGAAACTTTTTTTACTAAATCTAAGCCTTTCAAATCTCTAAGTAAATATGATTCTTTATTAAACTCGGCAATCTTTTGAAATGTATTACCTTTATTCTGTAAAAATGTCTTTAAACCAATACCGATACCATTTTTCCCAGCATCAGCAGAAACATCACTCCTAGATAAATTATCAGCATTAAACGACTTGCAAAATATATTCTCCATCGCCCTATAATATAAAAATGGACTTTTACTTTCTGAAAATAAATTAGATAAGGAGCAAGTAACTTCAAGTAATTCAACATATAATTTTTTACTATAATCATCTTGTTTTAAAAAAAATTTACTTTCCAAAAACTCAATCCTAAAATAAAATTTCAATTAAAATATTGTAACATATTTTTGAAAACTTTTCTATAAATAGATGATAATATAAAATAAAGGAATTTGCATATTTATTTTATTTTTTTATTCCTAATTAATGCTATAATAGATTAATAAAAGAGAAATTATGGACAAAGAAAAATTTATTTTAGAATTACTTGAAACCATAAAAAATAAAGATTTGGCAAAAATTACTTTTTCTAATATTCGGGACAAGTCATTGGAACTGGAAAAAGTTATTGATAAATTTCTACTAATAAAAAAGAAAATCATATTCAATTTGGATATCTCTATAAGAGAATTTTAAAACATATAAATATTAAACTAGATGATTTCAAGGCTATTGGTTAAGAACTTACTAAACTTTTTACCTTTGCTCGTAATATAAATATAAAAATTTCAAAAAAAGAAAAACTGAATATTAGTAGAAAAATAATTTTTCTAGATGCTAGTTAAGCTGGGTGAGATAATACCATAAAAATATAAAAAACTTGACTGGGCAAATTTTTCTACCAAGTTTTTTTATATTATTAATATAAACTAAAAGTCTATATCTATCAATAATTTTTTTAGTGTGGATAAGAAAATCTATACTAAATATTTTTTATTAATTTTCTATCAATCCCATTGAGAAAAAAGAAAAAAGAGAACTGATAGTTCTCTTTTTTCTAAAGGATCTTGTAAAATATGTTTTATAATAATAATACTTAAATAAAAATTTTTTAATTCTATTTTATTAGCAAAATGCTATTTCTTAACAAATAAATTTTCTGTTTTTTCTAAATACTTATTGATTACTAACTGTGTAACCAAACTAGTTGAATTAGGAATAAAATTGCAAAAACATACATTAAAGGATGAATGTCCTTAACCTGTTTTTTAGTAAGTTTTAAAACTACATAGAAAATAAATCCAAATGCAATACCGTCATTGATAGACCCAGTTAAAGGAATACCCAAGATGGTTACAAAAGCTGGGAATGATTCTGTAATATCTCCCCACTCTATTTTTGCTATGTTTTCCATCATAAATGAACCTATTATTATAAGTGCAGGTGATGTAATAGCAGAAACAGACGCTAGACTACTAGCTAGTGGGAATATAAATACCGATATTAAAATTAACATAGCTGTTGTAAATGAAGTTAGTCCAGTACGGCCACCGTTTGCCACTCCTGATGATGATTCTATATAAGCAGTTGTTGGAGACGAACCGAATAAGGCACCAACTGTTGTTCCAAATGAATCAGCTAAAAGAACATTTCTAACACGATCTATTTTCCCATCTTTTATAAGCCCTGCTTGGTTAGCAACTGCAATCATAGTTCCTGTTGTATCAAATAGAGTAACCATTAAAAAGGCGAATACTATACCATACAAACCCATTTGAAAAACATTAATACTTTCAGTTATAGGATTATAAAGTAAAGAAAAATTAAATTTCGGAAGACCAAAAATACCATTAATTTTTAATATACCCATAAAGTAACTTACAACAGCTACCACAAACATTCCTATAAAAATAGCACCTTTTACTTCTAAAACTAATAAAATTAGAATAACTATTATTCCTAAAACTGTTAGGTAAGCCATAGGTTCACTCAATTTTCCTAATGATAATATTGTCGCCTTATTAGCTACTATAATACCTGAATTTTTAAGTCCGATAAAGGTAATAAACAGACCGATAGCAACAGAGATCCCATGTTTTAGATTGTTCGGAATCGAATCAATCAGAGATTCCCTAAATTTTGTAGCAGATAGTAAAATAAATATTACCCCTGAAATAAAACAGCTTGCTAAAATTGTTGTATAATTTGCTCCAGTAATGGCAACAACACTAGCAAAATAAGAATTAAGAGCCATTCCTGGTGCTACAACTATTGGATAGTTAGCCCCAAGTGCCATAATTAAAGTACCAACTAAAATAGCAAGTATCGTAGCTGTAAAAACTCTTTCTAATGGAACTCCTACACTTGATAAAATAGCTGGATTAACTACAATAATATAAGACATTGAAAAAAATGTAATAAAGCCTGATGATACTTCCGTTAAAACATTTGTCTTATTTTCTTGTAATTTAAAAATTCGATTTAACATAAAATTTTTCTCCTTTTTTAAATTATAGTTCGTAATCGAACCAATAACTATATTACTATTTTTTAAAAAATAAATCAAGAAAAATTTATTATTTTTTCTATAAAAATAAATAGAAGCAAAAATCTTATTACTAAAAGATTAATTACTTTTATTTATAAATTTTGTTATTTTCTTTGCCATAAAAAATTATTCTTTATCAAATTTTGGCACATAAAAATGACGATTTTCCAAACCGAATATTCTATCCGAAAATTCTCCTGGTGTAACATCTACTAAATTTTTATCAAACATTTGCATACGAGCATCTATATTGTCAATAAAATTCAAAATTTCCGCTTCTTTTAACATAGGTAATTTTGGAGAGCCAAATTCATACTTGCCATGATGAGATAGGATAAGATGGCGTAATAAAATAATTTCTTCACCCTCTATGCCTAATTTTTCTGCTGTTCTTGAGACTTCGTCACTCATAGTACAGATATGCCCCAACAGTTCCCCCTCTATGGTGTAGTTAGTAGATATAGGTCCACTTAATTCAATAGTTTTTCCTAAATCATGCAGGATTATTCCACTGTATAATAAGTCTTTATTTAAACTTGGATAAATATTTATAAGAGCCTGAGCTATTTTTAACATGGTAGTAGTGTGATAAATTAAGCCAGAATAAAAATCATGATGCATAGACTTGGCAGCAGGATAAGTTACAAATTCTTTTCTATATTTATTTAAAAGTTCTATGGTAACAGCCTTTAAATTTTTATTGTCTATAAGTTTTAAAAAAGTATTAAGTTCTGCTATCATTGTATCTTTAGGAATTGGTGCTACTTGAATAAAGTCATCAACATAAACTTCATCACTATCTGTTTTTAGGCGATAAGAATTTATTTTTAGTTGCATTTTTCCCCTGTATTCATTGGCTATCCCCTCTACATAAATTAAAATTCCAGATTTTAAGTTTGCATAGTCATCTTCTTTAACTTCCCATATTTTTGCTTCTATACTGCCAGTCTTATCTTTTAAGCTAAGAGTTAAATAGGGTTTCCCACTTGTAGCTATTCCCTTAGTAACATTATTTACTAAAAAAAACTGATTTATCTGCATTGCATTTTCAAAATCTTTAATAAACATAATTTCCTCCTTTTATAAATATTCACGCATTAATTTTAATTTTTTATCTATTTGATTACTATAATTTCCATAGCTAACAGGGTCTTTAGGATTTAGTATTGAATGAATATTATTATCCTATCAATAATTTTACTACTTGCTCCCCAACCTATTCCTATTATATTTTGTACTTCTTCCATTATTATAATATTATATAGATTAATATGTCCAGCTTTTGAATATCCTATATTTTCCATATTTGCCAAAATATTTTTTTGCCTGTATAGATAATAAGGAAAGTAATTATTTTTTTCATCCATTCCTTAGTTATCTCAAGCATCTGTTCTGCTTCTCTCCCACTCGCTACCGGATAGCGTGAGCGTTGCTTAGTCATCTGGCTAGCACGTTTAAAACTTAGGGCGTGTACCGTAATATTTTCTGGTGCAAGTTTTTCAAAATTATTAAGAGTATCTTTGATGTCTTCAATATTTTCCCCAGGCAAGCCTACTATCATATCCATATTAATAGTCTTGATGTAGGGTCTTGATAGATGATATTTTTTTATAGTTTCTTCAACACTATGTATCCTTCCTATTGCCCTAAGTGTAGTATCGTTAAAACTTTAAGGATTGACGCTAATTCTATCTATCTTGTATTTTTTTAAGACAGCCAGTTTTTCTTCATCTATGGTATCTGGTCTACCTGCTTCAACAGTTATTTCACGAAGTTTTGATAAATCTATTTTTTCATATATCTTAACCAAAACTTTTTCCAAATCTTCTGCACTTAAACTTGTTGGCGTTCCTCCGCCAAAATATATGCTGGTAACAGACTTTTTCTTTTCTGTTAAAATTTCAAAAACTAAATCAATTTCTTCAAAGAGCATATTTAAAAAAGGTTGCATACGCTCATCATTTTTCCTTATTTGATAGGCAGGAAATGTGCAATAAGCACATTTAGTTGGACAAAAAGGAATACCTATATATATGCTCACTTCATTGTCATTAATTTGATAAAAGTCGGGTATGGTTGCTAGTTGCAACTTAAAAATATTTTCTAAAGCCAAAATACTTTCATCAAGTAACAGATAATCTTCTTTTAATATTTTCTTTACCGCGTCGTAATTTTTATCTTCCTTATAAAGAATATGAAATAGTTTTGTTGGTCTAATACCTGTTAAAATTCCCCAAGGACTTACATAATCAAATACTTTATTAAAAAATTTAACTATTTATTTACTTAATAATCTTTTTAACTATTTACCATCTTTGTAATTTTTTATTAGAGAATAACTTGTGTAATTATTATAATCACTAGATAATTGAATTTTATATTTGTTTATATTAAAATCTAATCTTATATTTATTGTATCAGCTATTTCTTTGTTGTCGTAACAAAAAGTAGCACCCTGCACATACTGCTGTGCAAGGTGTTTAATTGTTAAACCATAAACTTCTTCTAAAATACCTGTTACTAAAAAGTTATAGTTATTATTTTTCATATTTATTAAATAATTCTTCCAATGGTTTATAAATTATTTTATTTATATCATCTAAAGTTATTTGTAAACGTTGTTGTGCTTGTATTAAATTATTAACTTTTTCATCAGCTAACAATTTAGCTTGTAACTCTTGGAATTTAGTCGTTTTTTCTTCTGAAGGTTGTTCTCCCTTATTCATTAAAGTCATAAATTCTTCTTGCACTGAAATAAATTCTTTGTATAATTTATCAGATTCTGCATTCTCTTTTACTGCTTCAAAAGCACCTTCCACAGTCTTATAATTTTCATCAGCACGCAAGGCACGTTCTAATTCATTTGCTTTATCATAAAGATTTGTCATTTTGAATCTCCTAAATATAATTATTTTTACAAGCTAAGTATATCATATATCTACTATTTTTAAAAGTTAATAGAAATTAGAATGTATTCATTTACAAAATAAGCCACTTAGTATAAAATAAAGATATAATAAAAAACTAGGAGGCAGTTTATATGAAAATAGCATGGATTGGTGTTGGTGTTATGGGAGAAAGTCTTGTAAATCATCTACTTAATGCAGATCATGAAGTATTTGTTTACAACAGAACACAAAGTAAGTGTGCTAATGTTGTAAAAAACGGAGCTATCTTATTAGAAAAAATTTCTGACGCTCCAAAATTTGCAGATATTATTTTTACAATGGTTGGTTATCCAAAAGATGTAGAAGAAGTCTATCTTGGAGAAAATGGACTAATAACCGAGGCAAAAGAAAATCAAATATTTATAGATATGACAACCTCTTCTCCGACACTAGCTGAAAAAATTAATGCAGAATTTTTGAAAAAAAATGCTCATACATTTGATATTCCTGTTACTGGTGGGGATATAGGAGCAAAAAATGGAACACTTACAGTTTTTGTTGGTGGAGATAAAAAAATATTTGAAGAAAAAGTTTATAAACTTATTCAAACATTCTGCAAGACAATAGAATATTTTGGGACTACTGGCAAGGGGCAATATGCAAAACTTGGAAACCAAATTGCCATAGCAACTACCATGATTTCGCTTGCAGAAAGTTATAAATTTGCAAAAGAAACTGGCTTAGATACAGACCTATTCTTAAAAACTATTTCTACTGGTTCAGCAGGAAGTTTTTCAATGTCTTCTTATGGTCCTAGAATATTAGAAGAAGATTATAAGCCAGGATTTTTCATTCATCACTTTATCAAAGATATGCGACTTGCTCTTGAAGAATGTCAAAAATTAAATTTACTTCTACCAGGTTTAGAATTAGTTTATGAAATGTATAACTATCTAAAAGATGAAGTAAAATATAATGAGGGAACACAAGCCATAATAAAATATTATGAATAAAATGTAGCAAACCAAGAACATATTCCTTTAAATTAGACAGTTAAATTATAATATATTTTAATTAAAGCATCATACCATACTTTACTAGGAATGATGCTTTTTAATATAATTCTTGTATTATTTAAAATTATACATAATCTTTTATTGTAAATAAGGCTAACTTTCTTGTTTTATAGTTTGTTTTTTCTTTTCTTACCATAAAAAAATATATCCCCAAAAACCAAACACTTTTTTGTGTTTAATTTTCAGGGACATATTTTTTTATTATTTATTCAAAGCTGATTTTGCTTGTTCACAAAGATTAGCAAAAGCTACACTATCGTGAATAGCTACTTCAGATAACATTTTACGGTTAATGTTAATTCCTGCAACTTTTAATCCATTCATTAAACGGCTGTATGAAATTCCATTTAATCTAGCTGCTGCATTAATACGAACTATCCATAATCTTCTGAAATTACGTTTTGTTTGACGACGGTCACGGAAAGCATACATTCCAGATTTCATTACTTGTTGTTTTGCAACTTTAAATAATGTATGTTTTGAACCAAAATATCCTTTAGCTAATTTTAAAATCTTTTTACGGCGACGACGAGTCACTGTTCCACCTTTAACACGTGGCATATCAAATTCCTCCTTACGAATATATAAAATAAATTAAATTTACTTTATCTCTAATATATTATTTTACTAATAAAGTTCTAATACGTTTGTAATCACCACGAGATACCAATGATGCTTTACGCAGATGACGTTTTTGTTTAGTAGTCTTTCTTGAAAACCAGTGAGAAGTATATGCACGGCTTCTTTTTAATTTTCCGCTTGCTGTTCTTTTCACACGTTTTGCTAAACCACGGTGAGTTTTCATTTTTGGCATTATCAATTTCCTCCTATATTAAACCTTTACTTATCTTTTTTTGGTGCTAGGACTAAAAACATACTGCGACCATCCATTTTAGGCCTTTGTTCGACAGTTGCTACATCACTAGCTTCATTAGAAAATTGTTCTAAAACTTTCTGTCCAATTTCTTTGTGGGTGATTGCTCTACCCTTAAAGCGAATAGTTACCTTAACTTTATCTTCTTTTGTTAAGAATTTTTTAGCATTTTTTAATTTAGTATCAAAATCATGTTTATCAATTGTTGGTGATAATCTAATTTCTTTTACTGTAATAATTTTTTGATTTTTACGGGCTTCTTTTTCTTTTTTCTGTTGCTCAAATTTGAATTTACCATAATTCATTATTTTTGCAACAGGAGTTTTTGCGTTAGGAGCAACAATAACAACATCTAAATTCATTCTTGATGCGATTTCGATAGCTTCTGACTTTGTTTTAATTCCTAATTGTTCCCCATTTTGACTAATTAAAAGAAATTCCTTCGCTTTAATCCCTTCATTGATTTGTGCAGTATCTTTACTAATGACCAGCACCTCCTATTTATATAATTCATCAAATACTATAAAAACAAAAGGCTGAATGTACATAATACATCCAGCCTAAATAATTCTAAAATTATTACTAACCTAACATCCTAAACGAGTGCAGGTGAGAAACTGGTGCTTCTACTTTCGTATTCAATATCTGTTATTGTACATTTTTTTATAATATTTGTCAACAGTTTTATTTTTTATTCCACAAAAACTTCTGATTCTTCTTTTGAATCTAATTCTGTTTCTTCTATTTTTGCTAAATGGTCGATTGAAATATTATTATAACGCATCATACCTGTTCCAGCTGGAATAAGTTTTCCGATTATAACATTTTCTTTTAGACCCATCAGTTTATCTTCTTTACCTTTAACTGCTGCATCTGTTAGTACACGAGTTGTTTCTTGGAATGAAGCTGCTGACAAGAAACTTTCTGTTTCTAGTGATGCTTTTGTAATACCTAAAATTACAGGTTTGGCAGTAGCCATAGTGCCACGTTTTGCTAAAATTTTAGAATTTTCATCTGTAAATCTATGAATATCTACTAAGGAACCTGGTAATAAGTCTGTATCCCCTGCATTGATAATTCTAACTTTACGAAGCATTTGACGAACCATTACCTCAACGTGTTTATCACTTATTTCTACCCCTTGCATCCTATATACTTTTTGTACTTCTGTTAATAAGTAACTTTGTACTCTTTCTATTCCTGCAATAGCTAATAGTTCTTTTGGCTCAATAGAACCTTCTGTTAATACTTGACCACGAGATACTCTATCTCCTTCTTTAACAAGAAGACGACTAGCACCGTAATCTTGATATTCTCTTTCTTCTTCTAAGTCACTAACAACAAATATTCTACGAACATGGTTGAAAGTAATTTCTACTTTAGTAACTAATCCATCAATTTCTGAAACTAGGGCTTTACCTTTTGGATTTCTAGCTTCAAATAATTCTTGGATACGGGGTAAACCTTGAGTTATGTCTGCTCCTGCAACCCCTCCAGTATGAAAAGTACGCATTGTAAGCTGTGTTCCTGGCTCTCCGATAGATTGGGCAGCTATTGTACCAACAGCCTCTCCAACCTCTACTTTTTCACCAGTAGCTAAATTTTTACCGTAACATTTTTCACAAACACCATGACGGCTATTACATGTGAAGGCTGAACGTATTAAGACACTTTCAATACTAGCATTTTCTATTGCTTTTGCTTTGTCAAGAGTAATCATTTCGCCTTCTGCTACTATTAATTCTCCTGTATCAGGATTAATAACATTTTCTTTTGAATAGCGACCTTCTAAACGTTCTTGTAGCGATTCAATTTCATCTGTTCCATTTTTAAGTGACGAAACTTTTAGTCCTCTTGATGTTCCACAATCTTTTTCTCGAACAATTACATCTTGAGCAACGTCTACTAAACGGCGAGTTAGGTATCCAGAGTCGGCTGTTTTAAGTGCCGTATCTGCAAGACCTTTACGCGCTCCGTGTGAAGAAATAAAGTATTCTAATACCGTTAATCCTTCTTTAAACGATGAACGAACTGGCATTTCCATAATTCTTCCAGATGGTGAAGCCATAAGTCCACGCATACCTGCCAACTGTGTAAAGTTTGAGGCGTTACCACGAGCTCCCGAATCACTCATCATGTGTATTGGATTCGTTGCTGGAAGTGAGTCCATAAGTTGATCTTGAATAATATCTTTTGCTTTTGCCCACTGTGCAATGATGTTTTGGTATCTTTCTTCTTCTGTTAGTAGACCACGTTTAAATAGGTTCATAATCTTATCAACATTCTTTTGTGAAACGGCAAGAATTTCATACTTGTTAGGTAGTACTAATACGTCACTAACCCCAACAGTTATACCTGCTCGAGAAGAATATTTGAATCCTAAATCTTTCATTCTATCTAACATGGTAGATGTTTCTGTGATATGGAATATATTAAATATTTCAGAAATTATTTTTGATAAGAAACCTTTTTTGAATGGTGTTACTGGTTCTAATTTAGAAATAAATTCTTTTAAACCACCGTCTTTTAATTTTTTACTTGAAATAAAGTATTTGTCAGGTAATGCTAATTCAAGATTTTCCTTTGTTGGTTCATTCAAATAAGGAAATTCTTCTGGCAATATTTCATTAAATATTACTTTACCTATTGTTGTAATAAGTATTTTTTTATTTTGCTCTTGAGTGAAATTTTTATTTTTAAAAGATTTTGCAAATATACCTATTCTTGAATGTAGATGAATATAACCATTTTGGTAAGCCATACTAGCTTCGTTGGCATCTTTAAAGATCATACCCTCCCCTACTGCACCTGGTCTTTCAAGTGTTAGATAGTAATTACCTAATACCATATCTTGAGACGGTGTAACTACTGGTTTCCCGTCTTTAGGGTTTAGGATGTTTTGTGCTGCTAACATCAACATTCTAGCTTCTGCTTGTGCCTCTTTTGATAAAGGTACATGTACTGCCATTTGATCTCCATCAAAGTCAGCGTTGAATGCTGTCGTAACAAGTGGGTGCAACCTAATCGCACGACCCTCAACCAAAATTGGTTCAAATGCTTGAATACCTAGTCTGTGTAAAGTCGGTGCACGGTTAAGAAGAACTGGATGCTCTTTAATTATCTCTTCTAAAATATCCCATACGTGATCTTCCATTTTTTCAATTTGTGTTTTAGCATTTTTTATATTATTAGCTAATTCACGTTTTACTAACTCTCTCATAACAAAAGGTTTAAATAATTCAAGAGCCATTTCTTTTGGAAGTCCACATTGGTACATTTTTAAATTTGGTCCTACTACGATAACAGAACGACCTGAGTAGTCAACACGTTTACCTAATAGATTTTGGCGAAAACGACCATGTTTTCCTTTTAACATATTAGATAATGATTTCAAAGTTCTATTACCTGCTCCTGTTACTGGACGGCCTCTACGGCCATTATCAATTAAAGCATCAACTGCTTCTTGTAACATACGTTTTTCATTTTGCACTATTAAGCCAGGTGCATTTAATTCTATTAATTTTTTAAGACGATTATTACGGTTAATAACACGTCTATACAAATCATTCAAATCAGAAGTAGCAAAACGACCACCGTCTAACTGTACCATAGGACGAATTTCTGGCGGTATAACAGGTAATGCAGTCATTATCATCCATTCTGGTTTGTTACCAGAATTTTTAAATGCTTCAAAAACTTCTATACGCTTAATAAGTTTTACAACTTTTTGCCCTGATTTATAGTTACTATCACTTAATTCTTTAAGTTCATTTTTTAAATCTTTAAGTTCTTTTTCTAAATCTAATTCCTCTAATAAGTCACGAATAGCTTCAGCTCCCATTTTTGCAACAAAAGAATTAGCTCCGTACTTACTTCTTGTTTCACGAACTTCACGCTCTGAGATAATTTGTTTTTTTAATAAATTTGTTTCTACTGGATCGATAACGATATAAGAAGCAAAATAAATTACTTCTTCCAGTTGTCTAGGAGTTAAGTCCAGTAATAGACCCATTCTACTTGGGCTGCCTTTGAAATACCAAATATGACTTACAGGTGCTGCTAGTTCCAAGTGAGCCATTCTTTCACGACGCACTTTTGATAAAGTAACGTCAACACCACATTTATCACATTTTATGTTTTTATATCTTACCCTTTTATACTTTCCACAGGCACATTCCCAATCTTTAGTAGGACCGAATATTTTTTCACAAAATAGACCGTAATTTTCTGGTTTTAGTGTTCTATAATTTATAGTTTCTGGTTTTGTAACTTCTCCGTAAGACCATGATCTTATTTTCTCTGGAGAAGCTAGACTGATTTTCATATATGAGAAATTATTTACATCTATCAAGAAGCCTACCTCCTTTATTATTTAATAACAATAATTCTTGCATAGTTTTTATTGTAAGTCTTCTTCGATTTTTTCGTCTTCTTCGATTTTTTCGTCTTCTTCGATTTTTTCTATATCCGCATATTCATCTTCATCACTTGTTAGTGATGCTAGTAGTGCATCTAAGCCCAAAGTTTCTTTTTTTTCCACAATCTCTTCTTCTTTAGAAGCTGATTCTTCTACTTCCTCTATGCTACGGTGTGAATGATGTTCAATAGTATCTGCAATTTCCATTTGAGCAAGGTCAACTTCATTGTCGTTGCTATCCATAACTCTAAAGTCCATACCTAGTGCTTGTAATTCTTTCATAAGAACCCTAAATGATTCTGGAACACCAGGGCGTGGTATATTTTCACCTTTTACTATTGCTTCATAAGTTTTTGTTCGTCCATTAGTATCATCTGATTTGTAAGTTAATATTTCTTGAAGTGTGTAGGCTGCACCGTATGCTTCTAATGCCCATACCTCCATTTCCCCAAATCTTTGTCCACCAAATTGAGCTTTACCTCCAAGTGGTTGTTGAGTTACAAGTGAGTAAGGGCCCGTTGATCGTGCGTGTAGTTTGTCGTCTACCATGTGGGCAAGTTTAATCATATACATTACCCCAACTGATACACGACTATCAAATGGTTCTCCTGTTCGCCCGTCATAAAGAACTGTTTTAGCATCTTTTGACATACCTGCTTCTGCAATAGTTGACCAAACATCATCATCATTTGCTCCGTCAAAAACAGGTGTGGCAACGTGTATTCCTAATTTCTTTGCAGCCATACCTAAATGAAGTTCTAATACTTGTCCGATATTCATACGAGAAGGTACACCTAGAGGATTTAACATAACATCTACTGGTGTTCCATCTGGTAAGTAAGGCATATCTTCTTCTGGTAAAATATTTGATATAACCCCTTTATTCCCATGGCGACCTGCCATTTTATCACCGACACGTATTTTTCTTTTTTGAACGATAAACACTCTAACTAATTCATTTACACCATTAGCTAGTTCTGCTCCGTCTTCTCTTCTGAATATTTTAACATCTGCAACTACCCCATCAGCACCATGTGGTACTCTTAGTGATGTATCTCTTACCTCTTTTGATTTAGCGCCAAATATTGCATACAATAATTTCTCTTCTGGTGTTTGGTCAGTTACCCCTTTAGGAGTCACCTTACCTACTAAAATATCTCCATCTTTTACTTCAGCTCCAATGCGAATTATCCCCCTTGAATCAAGATTTTTAAGGGCATTTTCTCCAACATTCGGTATTTCACGAGTAATTTCTTCAGAACCTAATTTAGTATCACGAGTTTCTGTTTCATATTCTTCCAAGTGAATAGATGTATACACATCATCTTTTACAAGTCTTTCACTCATAATAACGGCATCTTCATAATTATAACCGTCCCAGTTGACAAAGGCTACTACTAGATTTTTACCTAGGGCTAATTCTCCCTTGTCCATAGATGGACCGTCAGCAAGAATATCTTTTACATCAACCCTATATCCAACTTTAACAATAGGTTTTTGGTTATAAGATGTAGAGTGGTTTGAACGTGCAAACTTATGAACTTGATAAGTATCAACATTACCTAAAAGTTCTTCTCCATCTAACATTTCAATTCTTTTTACTTTAATTTTTGTTGCATCTACATATTCAACAATCCCAGGATATTTTGCTACTACGGCTGCTCCTGAATCTCTAGCTGATACATGCTCCATACCAGTACCAACAAATGGTGCTTCTGTTGTCATCAAAGGCACTGCTTGACGCTGCATGTTGGCACCCATTAAGGCACGGTTAGAGTCGTCATTTTCTAAAAATGGTATACAGGCAGTTGCCACAGACACAACTTGTTTTGGAGATACGTCCATATAATTCATCATTTCTTTTGGTTTAATCGTATTATCCCCACGGAATCTACAAACTACTTCATCATCTAAGAAGTACCCTTTTTTATCGACATTTGAATTTGATTGAGCTACCACGTATTTATCTTCTTGGTCTGCTGTTAAATAAGAAACTTCTTCTGTTACATAAGGTCTTCCTTTTTTATCAAATTCTACTTTTCGATATGGTGTCATTATAAAACCAAACTCATTAATTCTTGCAAATGAAGAAAGTGAGTTGATTAGACCTATGTTTGGTCCCTCTGGTGTTTCGATAGGACACATACGACCATAATGTGAATAGTGAACGTCACGGACTTCCATACCCGCTCTCTCACGAGTTAGACCACCAGGTCCTAGAGCAGAAAGACGACGTTTATGCGTTAATTCTGATAAAGGATTTGTTTGGTCCATAAATTGTGATAATTGAGAACTACCAAAAAATTCTTTAATTATTGCTGTTACAGGACGAACATTAATAAGTTGTTGCGGTGTTATTTCCTCTGAATCTTGGATAGACATTCTTTCACGAACTACTCTTTCCATACGAGTAATACCTACACGAATTTGATTTTGTAATAATTCTCCTATACAACGCAAACGACGATTACCCAAGTGGTCAATATCATCAACATTACCGATCAACTCAAATTCAAAACCATCACTATTTCTTCTATTTCTTATTAATAGTAAATAATAGTTTATAATTGCAATAATATCAGCTATTGACAGCGTCATTAAATCTTTATCAGGGCTGGCATTACCTACTATGTGTAAGACTTGGTCATTAGTTAATTCGTCAATCTTATAATTACTTCCAGCTTTTACAGCATTTACTACTTTGAATAATTGTATTCTCAAAGTATCTTTGCCGTCCAAACTTTCTTTCATATAGTACTCTTTAACATTTGCTGTCGTCACTAATTCATTACTTATACTATCCAATATTGCTCTTGTTAATTTTATACCTTTTTCTACTAATACTTCCCCTGTTTCAGTATCAACTATTGGTTCAACTAAAACTTGATTTTCTAATCTTTCTGATACATTTAGCTTATTGTTTAATTTATAACGTCCAACTTTTGCTAAGTCGTATCTGCGAGCGTCGAAGAAACGTGCATATAGTGTCGCTTTAGCTGTTTCTACATTTGTAGGTTCTCCTGGTCTTAATTTATCATAAATGACTTTTAATGCAGTTGCTGTATCTCTATTTTCATCTTTTTCAAGCGTATTTAGTAATTCATCATCTTCACCGAATAAACTGATAATTTCTTCATCAGTATTAAAACCTAATGCTCTAATTAGTGTTGTTAAAGGTATTTTTCTAGTTCTGTCTATTCTAGCAAATGCTAATCCCTTAATATCTTTTTCAAACTCTAACCAAGCCCCACGGTTAGGTATAACAGTTGTTTTATAAGCATTAGAAATATTTTTTACTTTTAGTTTTTCATCTTCAGTAAAATAAACTGATGGTGAACGTACTAATTGTGAAACTATAACACGTTCTGCTCCATTGATAATAAAAGTACCAGTATCTGTCATAAGGGGTAATTCTCCCATAAACACTTCTTGTTCTTTTATTTCGCCTGTTTCTTTGTTTAGCAACCTAACTTTAACTCTTAATGGAGCTGCGTATGTAACGTCACGTTCTTTTGCTTTGTCTATATCGTATTTAGGAGTTCCTAATTTATAGTCAATAAACTCTAAACTTAATTTTTCATTATTTCCTTCGATAGGAGAAACATCTCTAAAAACTTCTTTAAGCCCAGTTTCTAAAAATTTCTCGTAAGACGAAGTTTGAATTTCTATTAAGTCTGGTAGGTCTATAGCTTCTGAAATTTTTGCATAACTACGTCTTTCTCTATGTTTACCAAATTTAACTTTTTGCAACTGTGTCACCCCTCGATATTTTTTATAACATTGATTTTTAAGTTTGTATAAAATGCTGTAAATATAGTTTTTTATACAAATTTTAATAATTCATTCATAATTTTAAATAAATTACTTGCAATATATCATATTATCATAATTTATTTTTAAAGTCAATTTATTTTATTGATTTTAGGATATAATATCCCTTGTTTCTAGAAACAATTTTAACGTCTTTAAATAAATTTTCTAATAATTTTTTACAACTTGCCATACCTTGTTTTTTTTGAATGACTACCCACAACTCTCCATCAGTATTAAGAAATTCAAAACTTTGTTTCATTATTTTATGCACTACTTCCTTGCCTGCTCTTATTGGCGGATTGCTTAAAATTATATCAAAACTTTCTTCTATATTATCAAGAACATCATTTTCTATTAATTTTACTTGATTTTCAACCTTATTTAATTTCAAATTTTTATCAGATAATTCTAAACTTCTTTTATTTATATCTATCATGGTAAAAGAAAAATTTTTGTAGTTATCAGCTAAAAATACAGATACTACTCCGTAACCACAACCCAAATCACAAACTTTTGCACTAGTTTTTTGGCTACTAAAATTTTCTAGCAAAGTTCTCGTTCCAAAATCAACACCATTTTTAGAAAATACGCCATTATCCGTTATAAATTTATATTCTTTTTCCTTGATAAATCCTCTTATTATTTGCTCCTTACTTTTTGAATTAGGATTATTTGTATAATAATGTTCCATATATTATCACCTACATAAATTAAAAAAGTATATCTCTGCTTAGCTGAGCTAATCTGAGATATACTATATATTATTATCATCTAAATACATTCTAATGAATATTTGTTATTTTTACATCTATCTAATTAGTTTTTAGTTAAAATTCAATTATTTAACTTCTACTGAAGCTCCAACTTCTTCTAATTTAGCTTTAATTTCTTCTGCTTCTTCTTTAGAAACTCCTTCTTTAAGAGTTGATGGTGCACCGTCAACTTTTTCTTTAGCTTCTTTTAGCCCGTCGCCAGTGATTTCACGAACAACTTTGATTACTTTAATTTTTTGGTCTCCAGTAGCAACTAATACTACATCAAATTCAGTTTTTTCTTCTACATCAGCAACTCCAGCACCAGCTACAACAGCTACAGGTGCAGCCGCAGTTACTCCAAACTCTTCTTCAATTGCTTTTACTAGGTCGTTTAACTCTAAAACTGACATAGCTTTGATAGCTTCTAAAATTTGTTCTTTAGTCATTATAATTTTCCTCCGATTGTGTATAAGTAATTTTTATTTTTTATTAAGCTTCTTGTTCAGCTTTTTGGTCTGCAACAGCCTTAACTGCTAAAGCAGTATTTCTCATTGGTGCTGTTAATACAGATAATAGCATAGAAAGTAATCCTTCCTTGCTTGGTAATGTTGCGATAGCTTTAACTTCATCTAACAAAGCTACTTTACCTTCAATTACACCTGCTTTTAATTCAAGGTTTTCATGATTTTTAGCAAAATCATTCAGAACTCTGGCTGGTGCAACTACATCTTCACTTGAAAAAGCAATGGCATTTGGTCCAGTTAATACTTCATTTAACCCCTCAATTCCTGCTTGTTCCATAGCTCGACGTACTAATGAGTTTTTGTAAACTTTAAATGTTAACCCTTCGTTACGCATATTGTTACGTAGTTCTGTTACTTCAGCAACATTGAGACCACGATAATCAGCGATAACGATTGATGAACTTGCTTTAATTTCTTCTGCAATTTGGTTTACAAGTTCTTGTTTTCTCTCAATAGCTTTTGACATTGAATTTCCTCCTAATTAGATTTATCAATCTCATTGTACCAATAAAAGAACCTTTCTGCATGCGAGAACACACAAAAAGGCATAACATAATACTCTTTTTATTATCGTCCTCGGTAGGATTATTAAAACTTTCGTTCCCTACTGTCTTAGGTACATTTTAAACTGACTTTAGATAATATACACTATTTCTATTACAATGTCAAGTTATTTTTAATTTCATTTGCAAAATATTTTTTAAAATAATTTTTTTAATAATTAAATTTTATTTAAATACATAATAATTATTTTTTTAACATAAACTTTTAAAATTTTACTTCTTATAATAATTTTGTAAAATTTAAACAAAATAAAAAGCAGAAGTTTTCTTCTGCTTTAATTTCATAATCTCAAATTTTAAGTAATTATTTTTTAATAAGTTTTTATTTTAACCATAAAATAATTTTTCTTGAAAATTTTTAAAGTAAAATAATTTTTTTATTTCCACAAGTCTTCTAATAAGTGAGTTTGTGTTCTATCTGGTCCAGTAGAAAATACTGAAATTTTAACGCCAACTAATTCTTCTATGCGTTTTAGGTATTTGCGAGCATTTTCTGGTAATTCTTCTAATGATGTTACTCCTGTAATATCCTCATCAAATCCTGGTAAAATTTCGTAAACTGGCTTGCAGTCTTTTATAATATTTTCACTAGCTGGATATTCTTTTAAAAGTTCTCCGTTAAAGTCATAGGCTGTACAAATTTTTAATTCTTTCAAACCACTAAGAACATCTAAGCAATTTACTGACAAGTTAGTCATACCTGATACACGTGCAGAATGACGCATAACCACAGTATCAAACCAACCTATGCGTCTTGGTCGTCTTGTAACTGTTCCGTATTCATTACCAACTTCTCTAATTGTATCTCCTATTTCATCAAATAATTCTGTTGGGAAAGGTCCATCACCTACTCGTGAAGTGTAGGCTTTACATATACCTAAGACTTTAAATCCATTTGTTGGGACAAAACCATTGCCAACAGTAATTCCACCAGCACTCGGATTTGATGAAGTTACATAAGGGTAAGTCCCGTGGTCAATATCAAGCATTACACCTTGTGCTCCCTCAAACAAGATGTTTTTATTAGATTTTTGTGCATCTTCTAATACTTTAGCTGTATCCGTAACATACTCAGATAATTTTTTTCCGTATTCAAAGTATTCATCAAAAATTTCTTCGACTGTAAAACCTTCTACTCCGTAAATTTTTTCAAAGACTTCATTTTTTTCTAACAAGTTTTGTTCTAATTTTTTTCTGAACAAATCTGCATCTAATAAGTCTGCTATTCTAATTCCACAGCGTTTATATTTGTCTACATAAGTTGGTCCTATACCTTTTTTAGTTGTTCCAATTTTAGAGTCACCACGTCTTAATTCTTCGACTTCATCTAATTTTAAATGATAAGGTAAAACTACATGTACTCTGTTAGATATTCTTAATCCCTTACAAGTTACTCCAGTTTCTTTAAGTTTATCAATTTCTCCGCACAGCCATTTAGGGTCAACAACAAGACCATTTCCGATAATTGATAACTTGTCTTCGTTAAATATTCCTGAAGGTATCAACTGAAGTTTATAAGTCTTACCATCAAATTTTATGGTATGCCCTGCATTATTCCCTCCCTGATAACGAGCAATCACATCAGCCTTTTCTGCAAGAAAATCAGTAATTTTCCCTTTCCCTTCATCTCCCCATTGTGAACCAACTATTACTATTGTAGTCATATAAATTGACCTCCTAAATTTTATATAAATATCACTTTTTATTATAACAAGTTCTATTAATGTTTGCAATATACAAAAAAATATTAAGTATTAAATAGAAAAACGAATAATTAACATTAAAAAAAGAGTGAATTTTTAAATCCACTCTCTAAAGTTCGCTTTTTAAAAAATATATCTTAGAAGATATATGCTCAAACCCCATTTTTTCGTACATATACTTTGGTGTGTCGTAAGAATCTGCTATTAAAATTATATATTTTTTATTAAATATTTTTATTGCACGATGTATTAACCCACTAGCAATACCTTTTTTTCTATATTTTTCTGCTACATATAAATTATCAACTTCTAAATAATTATCATTTAAAATAATATTTACAGAAGCAATAATTTTATTATTTTCCTTAGCTATTAACTGAACTATTTCTTCATTTCTTATATCTTCGTATATGGATTCTTTGTTGTGATTTGCCCACTCTTCATTGGCAAACTCTAAGTCTATTTTGTAGTTAAAATCAATATATTCTGGATAATCAGCCTTTTCTAAAACTGAAATATTTAAGTTATCAGCATCAATAATTTTTATTTTTTCAACATCTAGCCTATATAAATCAAATTCGGTGTTAGTGTAACCATTATTTTTTAAAAATTTTACTAATTTTTTATCTAACTCTGTATTTTCTGGCAGAGCTAAATTAATAAAATTTACACTCTTATCCCTAAAAAATTCTCTGCAAGCATCTATATAGTAAGCTAGCTCATCTTCATTTTTAGGAATTTCTTTTATTTCTAAATAGTTATCACTGTAAGATAATTTTGATTTTATTCTTCTGTGGATAAGATATTTTTCAGTTTCAAGAGCTACTTTAGATTTTGTATGAACATTTATAAAGCTATGTTGCATTGTAAAATACCTTTCTAATATAAGAATTATTACTGTTTCTTGTCAGATTTTTCTTTGCTAGTATCTTCTTTAGGCCTATTCTCATTACTTATAGTAGGGTCATTAGCTAAGTCTTGAATAGTTAATTGTTTTGGTAAATACTGCAATAAATCCTCTGCCGCTAGATTAACATAATTAGCTGGTCTGTAAAAGTTAGCAGCTGGTTTAACAGTTGATTTTTCATACTTTTTTATTAAAGGAACTATATATCCTTGATAGTGAATATTTATTAAATCATTAGCCATTGGTAAATTATTGTCCAAGGTATTATTTAAAACTGAAGATACATAAAGTAGATGAGATGGTTTTGGATAATAATAGTAAACTCCTGCCATGTTTGCGTCATATCCACCTATTCTATGTGATACTATATTTATATTATTAGTAGCAAACATTGATACAGCAGATGTTATCTGACTTGTTGTCATGTTGTGAGTAACATTATCTCCACCTATTGAAATCAATTCATTAACTTTTGCCAGAGCATTTAAACTCTTAGCCTTGTCTATAATTGCATGAATTATTTGAAGTTGTCTTTGACCTCTTTCGATGTCACTGTCATGGTATCTAGTACGAGCAAAAGCTAGAGCTTCTTCTCCTTTCAAATTATGCCAACCCTGTTTTAAATGAATAGTCCCCTGTTCTCCGTTAGAATTTTGCTCCACCATATCAAAGGGAACATATAATTTTACACCACCCAAAGAGTCTACAACTTGTTCAAAGGCTTTAAAATTTACAACGACATAAAAATTGATAGGAACATTAAGTAAATTACTCACCGCTTCTATTGTCCCATCGCTACCCCCATAAACATGGGCATGAGTTATCTTATCAAAGAAATAGGCTGAGGGATCATTTTTATCAGACGAATTTCTCATAAGAGTAAAAGAATCTCTAGGTATACTTACCATATCCATTCTATTTTTATCCTTATTGACAGTTAATAAAACTAGAGAGTCTGTTCTACTATTTTCTCTAGTTTGCCCTTCTGCAGCCCTAGAATCATTTTCATCTATCCCCATTATTAACAATGAAAACTTTTTAAAATTAGGGTCAACCTGCTCTGTATTTTCCGAATGTTTAAAACCTTGTTTTACATTACTTGAAAAATTACCCCAAGTGTAAATAAGAAAACCACTAGTAGCTACAAGTAAAAAGAGAAATGTATATAATATTCTTCTCCATCTTTTTCTTTTCTTTTTATTTTCTTCTACAACTTTTTCAACTCGTGATAATCTCGAATATTGATTTTTATCAGTATTGTTACCCATATCTTCTCTCCATTTTTATAAATACCATACAATTATACTATATTTTTTTTTCAAATACTACTTTTAAAAGTAAATAAATATAATTAATTTAATTATTATCTAATTCTACAACTATATATTCAAGATTATTATTTATTCTCATTGGAAAAGAACTATTCCCCAGCCCCTGTGAAACTATCATAGAAGTGTTTTTTTCTTTATAAATTCCATGCGTATATTTTGGAAAAAATCCTTGACTTGGAGAAAATATTCTACCCACAAAAGGAATATTCCACTGTCCACCATGAGCATGTCCAGAAAAGACCAAATCAAAACCTACTTCTGAATAGATATATAATTTTTCCGGTCTGTGAGCTAGTAAAATATTAAATTCTCCAGAATCATAATTTGCTAAAAGTGTATTCCTGTGATTTGCATAATAATTTTTATAATCATCAACCAAGAAATAATTAAAATCTTCTATTCCAGAAATTATAATTTTATCATTGCCTCTTTTTAGACTTACTTTTCTGTTAGAAATATTTTTTATTCCTAGCTTATCCAAGACTTTTTTTAAGTTTTCGTATTCATCACCAAGTCTAAGTTCATGATTGCCAGAAACAAAATAGCAATCTGCCATATCTACTAACTGGGATAGTATATTGTAAGCTGTGGCAGAATTATTTCTATAACTATCCAATATGTCGCCAGTAATAAAAATAAGGTCTGCTTTTTCTTTTCTTATATTGTCAAAAAATATTTGGTCTGAAAAACCTATTTTGTCGCAGTGAATATCTGATAACTGAATTATTTTAAAACCTCTAAATGAAGGAGGGATTTTTGAATTATTTATTTTAAAACTATTTTTTTTGACAAATTTATTTTGATATAAATATGTGGCAATCAAGGATAAACTTGCCAAAATATATTTTTTAATTTTCATATAGTTCTCACTTTACATATTTTTTCTAAGTATATCATTATAGTCTGTTTACTGCAATATTAATATAATTTAACATAAAAAGTGCGTGATTTTTATTTCACGCACTTTTTTATTTACAACTATCACAATCACATTCGTCGCAATTTTCACCATCACAACTACAAGCTGAATTTGTATGATTGTTATTAAAATTTTCATAACTACTATTCATCGCTTGTTCAGCTAAAACATCATGCAAGTATCTTTTTATTGTTGCACTAGCAGTTAATTCGTAAACATTACTTAAAATTTCAGGATAAGTAGCTTCATTATACAAGAAAGGTCTATGCTTTTTTATTTCTTTTTCGACAAAATCTGCATAGTCTTCTTCTTCAGAAAGTGCTAATAAGGCTAGGGCTAGAAGAGACGAATCTTCTTTAATTATGTCATACCCCTGATAAATTTCAAATACTTTTTCTGCTTCGTAAAGTTCTTTTAGGGCATTAATTGCAATATACAGACTGTCATTATCAATTCCCATAATCGTTAAAATTTCTTTTACCATTGTTCTAATATCATTGTATCTTTTCTCTTGCTTATAAAGAGAAGTTAGTTGAATGTAGACATTTTTTGACAATCCTTGTAAGTCTAAATATTTTTCTAAATACTTAATAGCTTCTTGTCCCTTACTCATAAAACCAAGGTGCATATAAGCATCAAGATTTTCATTATCCAAGGCTACCCTTTTTAGTAAAAATTCTTTTGATTTATCCAAATCTTTTAATTGGTTATGGGCGTATGCCAAAGAAAAATAAATTTCTGCATCCTCATATTCTATTCCATATTGATTATAAAAATCTACTACATCTTCAAATTTTCCTAAAGATAAAAGATTATTAGTAACTTCTATAAAATTATCAATATTATTATTTTCATTAAACATCTTGTAGCTAAGTTCTAAGGCATCATCACCACGACCAACTTCAACGTAAACATTAGCAAGTTCTACATCAATAAGAGCTTTTAAATCTTCATCATCTTTAACTAATAATTTTGCTTGTTTAAATTTTTCTTCTGCTACATCAAATAAGAAATCATACTTGTAAATAAGACCTTCAAGCAATAGTATTTGGGCAGTTTTTTCTGCATTAAACAAAACCATTAGGGCTTCATCTTTTTTCCCAAGGTGCATTAAATTATCTACATAGCTTACTATGGCACCCTCATCTTCCTTATTATTTTCATATATTACTTCAGATACTTCTAGTGCCTTGTCTAGCATTCCATGTTCAAAAAATATCTCCCTAAAAACTTCTAATTGCCCTCTTTCTAAAAAATTAATATCTATATTTTCATATTCTTTTAAAAATTGTTCTATATCCATATTCTGCTCCTCTTTTAATAATTTCTATTTGCTAAACTAGCTACAATAAATAATAAATCTTCTCTGACATTTTTTGGAAACTTTTCTAGCATCAGTTTTGCCTTAGTTAAATATCTATCACTTATTAATTTTACTTTTGATAAAATTTCTTTATCAGCCTTTAATTCAGAAATGAGATTTAATTTTTCAATTTCCGTAAAATTTTTATATCCCAAAAATTTTTTTCTATCTTTTTTTATTTTAAAAATTATGGGCAGTGTTATGTTACCACTCATAAGATCCTGTCCCGTATCTTTACCAAGCACCTTTTCATCTGCTACAAAATCAAGATAATCGTCCATAATTTGATAACTCATACCCAGATAATAGCCGAACTTGTAACTTTTTTCTACATACTCATCAATTGCACCAGAAGATATTGAACCCAAGGCACAAGAACAAGCTATAAGAATGGCAGTTTTTCTTTTTATTTTTTTCAAGTAATCAAGTTCTCTTGTATCAATATTATACAAGTCTTCATACTGGATAATTTCACCATTACAAATTTGTTTTAAAGTTTCTGATAAATAAGTATGAACTCTTCCATTTTTTATCTTAGCTACTTCATTTAGGACAAGGGCAAACAAATAGTCCCCGATAAACAAGGCTGTATTGTTGCCATAAATATTATTTAAAGTAGCACGCCCCCTGCGTTCACTTGCACCGTCTATAATATCATCATGAATTAATGTCGTTGTATGAATTATCTCTAATATGGCAGCTATATGGCGTATATCAGCACTATATTTTTTATTATCTCCTAGAGCTGAACAAACAAGAGCTAAAATCAACCTAATACCCTTGCCACCAGAAGAAAAATAAGACTGGATAATTTCATTTATTTTCTCATCATCACAAGAAACTAAGTTTACTATTAATTTTTTTGTTTTCTTTATTTCTAATTCATAATTATTAAGCATGCAAGAAATTAAACTCCTCTATCAATGTTTGAAGCTGCACTTCTCTTTTTAATAAATCTGATAAATATTCTTTATAACAATCATAAAAATTTCTTAAAAAAAATACTTTTTCATCAAAGCTAAATTCCTTATTATATAAACAAAATAATAAACTTGGTAGACTAATAGCTAAATCAATAATTTCTAAGTTAGAAATATCTTTTTTAAGTAATAAAAGATAATTTTTTTTCATTACAGAAGAAAGCAAACTCAATTTACTCAAATCATTTAAAAAAAGCGAGTAATACTCAAAACTAAAAAAATCTCCTAATAATATTTCTTTAGAAGATAACTTAACATTAAAAAAAGCTTTTATGTGCTTATCTAAAGACGAAGTAGCAAAATAAATTGCTTCATTAATATTATCATTATCAAGAGAATATTTACAAACTAAATCTTTATATCCTAAAAACTTTATTAAATTTTCGTCATACTTATAAAAATATTTTTTCATACTCCTTACTCCATAAATTGCGATATAGAAATTATAACACAAAAACTACTTAATAAATAGAATTTGGCACAAAGAAAACAGCCAATATTAAATATTAGCTGACAAAAATTTTATTTGAATATTTTTTCTAAGTTTACTGCCTTGTTTAAAATTTCTGTTATGAATATACCAAAACCCATAACTAAGAATTGCGATAGAAGTAAAGAAGCATATATTGCTACAAAAACATCCCATTCAAAAGCAACTCTTGCTGAATTTTCTCCTGAAAATATTGCAATCTCATAAGCAATAATAGGCATACATACCCCTAAATAAACTACTATATTAACAATGTGTCTAACTATTCTATTTTTAATAAATTTAAAAATAAATATACTTAAAGCTAAAGCAAGCCCTGTTCCTAAGGTTCCAAAAAATACATCAACAAGACCTAAGGGACTAAAAAAATTAGCAATAGCTACACCCAAAGTAATCGGCACCCAAAACAGTGGACTGAATACTACTAATTGGGCTAAAGATTCACTGTATCTAAACTGTATAGCTCCATAAGAAAAACTAAGATTAGATACTGTCAGCACTACATATATGGCGGCTATTAAGGCTTGCAGTGTTAAAATTTTAACTTTATTATTTCTCATTTATCCTCCTTACAATGTTCAAGAATAAAAACAAAAAAACACTAGAATATGAGAGGCTAGTGTTTAGCTAGTTTTTTTTATAGATGGATCTCTCAAACATCTTTTATTAAATTTTTTAATACTAATTCTAACATTAAATTATAAAATAGTCAAATAAAAATTTTAAAGATAAGTAAATTATATAATTAAGTTAGCCAGTAGTACAAAAAAAGCATCTCATAGGATATACTTTTAGTAACTACAAAAAAAGGATACCAAGAGATGCAAGAACATTATAACACAAAAGGCAAACACATTA
>NZ_JAHKEI010000014.1:0-37127 GCF_018790995.1 Gemella sp. zg-1178 | reverse complement strand
TAATGTGTTTGCCTTTTGTGTTATAATGTTCTTGCATCTCTTGGTATCCTTTTTTTGTAGTTACTAAAAGTATATCCTATGAGATGCTTTTTTTGTACTACTGGCTAACTTAATTATATAATTTACTACTTTAATTTTTTACTAAAATCATCATTGATTTTTATTATAGTTTGTGATATTATATTAGAATAATATTTTGCCAGTATGGCGGAATTGGCAGACGCACTGGACTCAAAATCCAGCGAGGCAACTCGTGTCGGTTCGACCCCGACTACTGGTATCGCACGACAACCTTTTAGGCTGTCTTTTTTATTTTATTGTTTAATTCATAAGCGTAAATTTTTTTTATTTTTTCTTGATGATATTTTTATTTAATTTTTTAAAAAATATTTTTCAAAAAATAAAATTTATAAAAAATAAAAAACACCAAGGTATTTTCGTTGGTGTTTTTAAAATTATTATTTTTCATCAACTACATAAGGTAGTAGAGCCATGTGACGTGCTCTTTTTATAGCTGTAGTTAACATTCTTTGATACTTAGCAGAAGTACCAGTTACACGACGTGGTAAAATTTTTCCACGTTCTGATATGAATTTTTTAAGTAATTCTGTATCTTTATAGTCGATTGTTTCTACGTTGTTTTTAGTAAAGTAACATACTTTTTTACGACGACGCATATTGTTACGACGATTGTTAAATTGTGCCATTGAAATTGCCCTCCTATATTAATCTTCTTTAAAAGGATTTACTACATCCTGCATAAAGTCATCATCAAGATTGCTTGGGAAATCTTCTCCAAAATCTGTAAATGATGAATTATCGTTCATAAAATCATACATTGATGTATTATTGTTATTATTCGTATTTCCACTGAAGCTAGAAAAATTATTTTGCGGTTGTTGATTAAAGCTCATAGATCCAAAACCATTATCTTGCATTCTATTTGTATTAGATTTTGATTCTAGGTATTGAATATTATCAGCAACTACTTCAGTAACGTATACCATATTACCATCTTTTCCTTGATAATTTCTTGTTTGTATTCTACCAATAACACCTATTAAGCTCCCTTTTGCTAAAAAACGAGCCATATTTTCTGCCTGTTTTCTAAAAACAACACAGCTAACAAAATCTGCATTCCTTTGACCATTTTGGTCGGCGAATGTTCTATTTACTGCTAAAGTGAAATAAATCATTGGAATATTAGAACTAGAATATCTAAGTTCTGGATCTTTTGTTAATCTTCCTACTAATACTACATTATTAATCAAGATAGTTTACCTCTTTTATTTTTCTACTCTTACTACGATGTGGCGAATAATATCGGAATTGATTTTTGCTAAACGGTCAAATTCTTTTGTAGAAGAATCACTTTCTGAACTTAATTCTACTAAGTAGTAGTAAGCATCAAAGAAGTCTTCGATTTCATAAGCTAATTGCTTTTTACCTAAATCTTTAACTTCAGCAATTTCTGCACCTTCTGAAAGAATATTTACAAATCTATCAACCAAAGCTTTTTTAGACTCTTCATCAATACGTGGTTGAACAGCAAACATTACTTCATATTTTCTCATTGTATTTTACCTCCTTGTGGTCTTTGCGACTCCCTTCTAAAAAGAGAGTAAGGAGTAATTAAAATTACTCGACGTTTATTATATCAATTATTTTAGATAAATGCAATAAAATAATAAATGTTTCTAAAATATCTTGTAAATATTTTTTACTAAATTTATTATTTTAATTTAATAAGAAAAAATAATTTTTATTTAACTAGAAAAATTTTTGTAAAAATTTACAAATCTTAAATAAAAATAAATTTAAAATTTTTCTAATTTAAATTAAAAAATTACAAAATTAAATATTTAAAAAATAAAATACTAATTCATTTAAAATATTTTTCAAATTAAATTTTTAAATACCATAAAAATTATTTTTAAATTTATCATTTTAATATTAAGTAGCAACAGCTAAATTAATTACTTAGAAATTATTATTTAAAATTAAAAATAAAAACAATACTCATTTTCTAAGTATTGTTTTTTGTTATTAGATTACTCCGTGTGCTGACATGGCTTCTGCAACTTTTAGGAAACCTGCAATATTTGCTCCTAAAACTAGATTGCCAGCTTGTCCAAATTCTTCGGCAGCTTTTGAAGAATTTTCGTAAATGTCTTTCATAATAGCATATAATTTTTTGTCTACTTCTTCAAATGACCAAGCAAGTCGGCTAGAGTTTTGCGCCATTTCTAGTGCTGAAACTGCAACTCCTCCTGCGTTGGCTGCCTTGGCTGGCCCAAATAGTACGCCAGCTTTTTGGAATACTTCTACTGCTTCTAAGGTAGACGGCATATTTGCTCCTTCTGCAACTGCAAGAACTCCATTAGCTACTAAAGTTTCTGCATCTTCTTTATTCAATTCATTTTGTGTTGCACAAGGGAAGGCTAAATCTGCTTTTAAGCTCCAAATTGTTGACTGCCCTACTGGCACAAATTTTGCTGTTGGGTGGTGTTCAGTATATTTTACAATTCTTGCACGTTCAACTTCTTTTAATTGTTTTAATGTTGCTAAATTAATTCCATTTTCGTCATAAACGTAACCTGATGAATCTGATACTGCTATTACTTTTGCACCAAGTTGCGATAATTTTTCTACGGCATAAATTGCAACATTACCTGAACCAGAAACGATAGCTTTTTTACCTGCAAAATTTTCTCCTTTTGCTTTTAACATTTGCTGCGCAAAATAAACTGTTCCGTAACCAGTAGCTTCTTTACGAGCCAGCGAACCTCCATATGTTAAACCTTTACCTGTAAGAACTCCATTTTCATATCCCCTAAGACGTTTGTACTGTCCGAACATATAACCAATTTCTCTAGCTCCAACACCAATATCGCCAGCTGGAACGTCAATGTCTGGTCCAATATACTTTTGCAACTCCGTCATAAAACTTTGAGTAAATTTCATTATTTCATTATCAGATTTGCCTTTAGGGTCAAAATTTGAACCACCCTTACCGCCACCGATAGCTTGCCCAGTTAGGGAATTTTTGAAAATTTGTTCAAAACCTAAAAATTTTATAATTGATTGATTGACTGACGGATGGAAACGAAGTCCACCCTTGTATGGACCGATGGCTGATGAATATTGAACTCTATAACCACGATTTACCTGAACCTCGCCCTTGTCATCAACCCAAGGAACTCGAAATGTTATTATGCGTTCAGGTTCTACCAAACGTTCCAAAATATTTTCTTCTATGTACTTAGGACATTTATCGAAAACTGGAACAAGTGATTCAAAAACTTCTTCTACCGCTTGTAAAAATTCTAGCTCGTGTGCATTTTCTTTTTTTACTTTTGCAAAAACATTATTTACGTATTCTCTACCTTTAGTCATAATCGTTCTCCATGTATTTTATTTTTAAAATTATATTGTCGTAAAATAATTATAAATTTTCTGATTATTTTTGTCAATATAGCTAGACAAATTTTTTATAAATAAACTGTTTTAGTGTAACTAACTTTACTTAATTTTTTTCAGATTTATATACAAAAATTAATATATTTCTTGCTTCATAAATTACTTGTATCTAACTACTAAAATCTTGTTCTAAATATGCCAGTATTTTAAAATATAATTCATTATTATATACAGATTGTATTGCTTGTCATCAATTTTAATATATTTTCTTGAATAGAAAAGATATAGCTATGTACTCTTTCTTTTAAATAAAAATTTAAAACAATAATGGCACACATAAAACGGCTATTGCTCCTAAGGTAAAAACAAGTAAAACAAATATTAATTCCTTATTAATTTGGTATTTTTGGTTTGATTTTTTATCTTCAGTAGTTTTTTTAAAAAATTTTTTTTCATAACACTCTCCTTATTGTTAAAATAATTTTCTTTCTTTAATTATAGCAGAGAAATTTTAAAAATTATATTTTAAACTGGAATATTTGCGATTAACTATTTTATGAATTTTAAAAATTAATTTTTTTTAAATTTCTTTACTTATAAATTTTTTTATTTTGAAATTTTGTTTTACTCATAAAAATTTTTATTTTAAATTTTTTCTTGCATTTTATATTTTTTTGAATTAAAATAGTAATCATTACGATTTATATTTTTAAAAGGGGTATTTATATGAAAAAAAAATTAAATATTTTTATGGGTATTTTACTTAGCGTCAGTCTTTTACTGGTTGGCTGCTCTAAAAATACCAGCACAAGTCAACCAAGTTCTGATAAAAAAATTATTTATACGAGCTTTTTTCCCGTTTATGATTTAACAAAACAAATTGTTGGGGATAAGATGGAAATAAAAAATATTATCAAGGGTAATCAAGAACCTCACGATTTTGAACTGCAAACAAAGGATATGAAAGAAATATCAAAAGCAGATTTAATTATTTTTAATGGGGCTAACATGGAAAATTTTATTGATGACTTGAAAATGGCTAGCAAGCAAGATGATAAATTTTTAGACTTATCACAGGGATTGACACTTTTAGAAAGTGGTAGCCTTGAAGAAAATTCAAAAAATGAACATCTTAGTATTAATCCGCACACTTGGTTAAGTGTTAAAAATGCTTTAATCGAACTTGATACAATTTATAAAAAAGTTGCATCTATTGACCCAGCAAATGAAGCTTACTACAAAAAAAATTTAGAAGTAGCAAGTAAAAATTTCAAACAACTAGATGAAAAATTTGAAAAAGAATTAGCAAAAGTTAAGAATAAAGAAAAATATTTTGTAGTTTCGCACGCAGCTTTTAATTATTTGGCAAATGATTACGGCTTAAAACAGGTAGCTATAACTGGTATATCGCCTGAAGATGAACCATCTGCTAAACAATTAAAAACAATAGCCGATTTTGTAGAAAAACATAATATAAAAACTATTTTCTTTGAGGGTAAAACAACGCCAAAAGTAGCCCAAACCCTAGCAAAAAATACTAATACAAAAACTTCAACTCTCTACACTATGGAAAATCTGACAGATGATGAAGTTAAACTGGGTTATATAAAGTTAATGGAAATGAATTTAGAAGCCTTGGTGAGTTCTTTTGATGAATAGAGTTATAGAAATAAAAAATTTAGATTTTACTTATGACAAGGAAAGTAAAAATTATATTTTTGAAAATCTGAATTTAGAAATATACAAAAATGAATTTGTTGCCCTTGTCGGAGAAAATGGTGTCGGCAAGTCTACCCTCTTAAAACTTATTTTAAATAACTTAAAAGCTACAAGTGGCGGGATAAAAATTTTTGAAAATGATGTAGAAGAAAAAAAACATTATCAAGAAATTTCCTATATTTCCCAAAATTCAGTAGCGAATTATCGCCACTTACCTACTACTGTGGAAGAAGTCATCAAGCAACATTTAAAATTTTTGAAAAAAAAGCAGAATGTTGAAGACTATTTAAGGATAGTTGACCTTGAAAAAAAAGCAAAAAAATCTCTTGGTCAACTTTCTGGTGGCGAGTTGCAGAGGGTGGCAATATTATTAGCCTTAATTAAGGAAGCAAAATTAATTATCTTAGATGAACCAACATCAAATATTGATAAAAAATTTTCTAAGGAACTCTTTGCCCTCTTAAAAAATTTGGCAAGAGAAGATAAAACGATACTTATAGTAACCCACGATATTGAAGAAATAGTTAATTATGTTGACTACATCTTACAAATAAAAAATTGTCAGTGTCAAAGATTAGAAAAAATAAAATTTAAAGAGAGTTTGGGGAGATGTTAATGGAAATATTTTATTATGATTTTATGCGTAGAGCCTTCCTTGTTGGTGGCTTGTTAGCTATTATTCTTCCCTGTGTTGGTATGCCGATTTTATTAAAAAGATTGTCAGCCATGGGTGATACCCTCGCCCACTCATCTCTTGCTGGTGTTGCCATAGGACTTTGTTTGGGTATTAATCCCTTGCTCGGTTCCATTATAGCCTGTATTGTTGCGGGGCTAAGTATAGAATTTATTAGAAATAAATTAAAATCCTATCAAGAAATATCAACCGTCATAATTTTAGCAACTTCTATCGGTTTGGCAGGAATTTTTACCAGCTTTACCAATAATTCTAACTCGATAAGTTCCTACCTTTTTGGTTCTATTGTAACAATAAGTGATAGTGAATTTTATATAGTTATAGTTATTTCTTTACTTGTCTTGCTAACTTATAAATTTATTTATACAAAATTATATTTAATAATTTTTGATGTCAGCAATGCAAAAATTTTAGGTATCAATGTGAAATTTATAAATTTTATAGTAACGGTTCTGAGTGCCACAGCAATTTCTGTATCTGCAAAAACTATCGGCTCTTTAATAGTATCATCACTGCTTATTATTCCGACAATCTGTGCTATGCAAATTGCAAAAACTTATAAAAACACCTTGATATTGTCAATAATTTTATCAATGACCTTTGTATATTTAGGATTATTTATTTCCTATTTTTACAACTTAAAACCTGGTTCAGTGATTGTATTATTGTCAGTTATCTGCTTGATAGTAATTATTTTAATAAAAAAGAAATAAAGGAGTAAAATATGAAAAATAAAAAACAATTTTTAGTAGTTAATATGGTTTTAGTATCTACCTTGTTATTATCTGCTTGTGGTAATAATAAAAAAAATGAAGATGAAGTAAAAAATAATAAGACTGATTATGTAGAAAAAAATAAAAAGTATGTAAAAGATAATACTACTGAAGTATTAATAGACAGTCCTAATGTTAAAAAAGAAGATATTACAAAAATAATTAAGCACGGCGACCACTGGCACATTTTTACTAAAGATGGTAAGGAGCATATAACTTATACTGACCCAACTAAGACTAACGATAATAATTTTTCTTTGGTTAGTGTCGTGTCATTAAATCAATTAAAAGGTTTGAATATTGCTTCTATAAAAGTACATGGCGACCACTGGCACGTTTATACGAGTGATGGGCGAGAATTTTTAACATACGAAAATCCAAGTTCCCTATTTTCTAATTTGGCTATTGAAGAATATGTTGGTTCGCACTCTCCAGTTGCAAATCCTACAACAAGTTATGTGAGTAATCCAATCATAAATGAAGAAAATAAAGAAAATAAAGATGAAGTAATAAAAATATTAGTACATGGCGACCACTACCATATTTATACAGCTAGCGGCAAAGAATTTGTTAGTTACTCTGACCCTAGACACCTGTATCCTAATGCTGAATTTGGTGTCTATGCAGGAAGCCATGAAAATCATAACAAGCCAGCTGAAAATTCAAATTCTGAAAGTAATAATAATTCTGCTTCTGTAAATAATAGTAATTCAAATTCAGTAAGTGAAAATAATTCTGCTTCTGTAAATAATAGTAATTCAAGTTCGGTAAATGAAAATAATTCTAGTTCTGCTGGTTCAGAAAATAATAATTCAGCCAATAACAACAATTCAAATTCTGTAAATAATATACCTGAAGAAGATGAACACTCTGGACTTATCAGCGTCTTGTCAGCCGATGAAATAAAAGCCTTAAAAAACATTACAAAAATTTTAAAACATAATGACCATTATCATATCTACACAGCTGATAAGAAAGAATACATAACTTATGCTGACCCATCAGATATTTTTTCTGGTATAGGAGATTATGCAGACAAGGATAAAGAAAATAATAATGTTTCCGATAAACCAACAGAAAATATTTCTTGGCCAAGTGGCATAACAAAAATAGTTGACCATAGCGACCACTGGCACCTATATGCAGGCAGTAAAGAAGTTGCTGTTGTTAAAACAAATCCAAAAGAACATTATCCCGACGCTGAATACATATTAGAAGATGATGACGACTTAGATGATGTACATTTAAACGAAAATGAAATTATCAGATATGAAGATGTTGAAGAAAGATTAGTAGAATCTGTAATTCCTTATCTGTCTACCAACCTAAAAGCCATGACTAATTTTGGTAATTTAGAAAATCCTACTTCAGCAGTTTTTGGTTCTAACGGTGCTACAGAAAATATATTCTACTGGTTGCATGGCGACCACTATCATGCTGAAAGTCTAATAGACCTAATTAAAAAAGTTAAAGAGGGAACTTTTGGTAATAATTCAGCAGAAGATGTAATTGCGACTATGAAATATATAGTAAATCACCCAGACAATAAAGAAGAATATTTGCGTGTTAAAATAAAACTTGATGTGAAAAAAATTCAAAGATTTTTAATGAAAGCATATAATCTTGATGCAAGTGATGTCTTTAGACTTGGAAATTCATTTGATGTCTATAAAAATGGCCAAACAAAAACTTTTAATATCTCAGAATTTACAGAAGAGAATAATGAAATTAAGTATATTAATGGTGAACTGCCACAATTTAAAGAAGCAAGTGAAACTTCTAATGACTAATTTTTAAAATATAGTATCTGACAAAATAAATTTTAGGTTTATTATAATTCTCTATAAGTATTTCAATATTTATAGAGAATTTTTTTGTAAAAAATATATTGATAAAAAATTAAAAAATGTTAGGACAGATTTTTTTATAAAAAATTCTGTCAATAAATTATAGTAAAAAATATTTTAAAAAAATTTTTACTCCTAACTAAATATTTTTTGCAAAATAGTTTATTAAAAATAAAAAATGACAACATAGAAAAAGACGAAAATATTTAGTCGTCTTTTTCTAATTCTCAAACTCAAATTTTAATATCAAACAGAAAAAATAATTTCTTTATTTTGCAAGCGTAACCCTCCTAATTATACCATGTATTTTTTAAAAAAGATAGACCTTGTTTTCTTATATTCTTAATGATATAATAAAAGTGTAAATAGAAGTGATCACAATATTTCAAAATTAAAATTTTATCACCAAAGGAGGATAATTAAAATGAGTAGAAAATTAAAATTTGCTAGTTCAGTGTTAGCATCTAGCTTAATTATCACACCAATCTCTGCTTTAGTTAGTAATTATGATAATGTGGCTAAGGCTAATGAACTTAAAACATTAAATAATTATGAACCCACTGAAAAAGAAATAAATGAATTTGCTAAAGAATTAGAATTTTTCTTTACAAAAGTAGTGTGTTACCAAAATGGTAAATACTTCATAAACAAGGAAGAAGCTAAAAAGATAAAAGGAATTTCAGATGATGTTATAATAGAATTAGAGAAAAAAGCAAATGAAATAAATAATAATTCTTTTGTTAGTTTTAGAAGTTGGTACATATGCATGAAAGATAGAATTATGGATGAAATAGGCAAAGTCGTTCAGCTAGGAACTTTAGGAGCGAGCATTTTAGAAAGACAAGCATGGACAGAATTAGCTGAATTTATACTAAAAAGGGTTTCAAAACAAGCCGCCAAAAGAAGTCCTTGGGTGCTAGCAGGAATTTTCGCTTGGCATTCTTTAAGGTGTGTAGGACATTAAAATGATTAAATGGTTTAAAAAATTAAATGGTTATTATAAATGGCATATATACTTTACAACTTTCACAATAATATATGCTATAATTTATAAAATAATGTACGATAGATATGATTTTTTCGTAATTAGTCTATACATGATAATTTTAACAACATATATAATAAAAAATGGTAAGAAGTATAAAAATAATAAAATATCAGATACCCATTCAAGTCAGATAGCAAATAAAGAAAAAGAGCAAAATAGTTCCACTATTCTAAACAAAAAAATATAACAAATAATATTAAAAATAACATTATTTATTACATTATTATTACCAATAATAACTATAATTTTATACGTTTATCAAATAAATGACATTCAAGTTCCTTATAGATACGGACTATATGATATATTTCTGTTATTAGTTCTGTTAATTAATATGCTTATTATAAAAATACTAGTAGTAACTATATACAAAATAGAAAAAGACGACAAATAGTCGTCTTTTTTTAAATTCTAAAATTAAAATTTTAATATTAAACAAAAAATAATTTTATTTGTAAAAATTTTAAATATTATAAATATATAAACTAAAAATTTTTTAATTAATACAGTTTAATTTTAAAGTTGTATTATATAATTTTAATTTAGTATTTCAGTTATTTAATTTTTATAATATAATATTATTTTTTCTGTATTATTTATATTTTTATCTTAATTAAACAGATGGCTGTTTTTCATGAATATAGCGGTGTTTTTCAGTCTTTTTTTCCTTGTTTTATAATGTTTTATATGCTATGATTAAGATGTAAGATATATCTTAGTAAAAAATAATTTTAAAATATATTTTCTTGCAAATAAATATATTAAATAAAAAAATAAAGGAGGCAATAAAAATGAGAAAACACAAAAAATTTTTATCGGCAATCTTAGCTTCAAGTCTATTAGTTACACCTATTTCACACTTAATTCATCAAAACAATAATATATCAAAAGCCTATGTTAATATAGCAAATAATACAGAAGAAAATCTTTTAAATAAAGATTTAAAATATATTAAACTATTAGATAAAATGCCAATGAATGTAGCAGAAGGAACAATTGAAGAAGGCATAAAATGGTTAAATGAAAACAAAGGGAAGGACTTTGGATTTGGTGAATTTATAGCGACAGGAGATTCTATTAAATTTCAAAGTTATTACAGAAGTTGGTCTTGCGTCTATGGTATAGGTACTGCAGTAGTAAACTTGTTGCCTTGGTCTAAAATATTAAAACTAAAACAAGGAGCAAAAGCACTAGGGGGCTTGCAAACGGTAGCTTCTAATATATACAATAGATATAAATATTTAATAAACAATTATAGAAGTTATAAAAATAATAAATGGGGTGCAATGAAATTGGCCGTTACAGAAACTGCTAATTCTATGCCTGGCGAGGCGAAAGCAGCTTTTATGGAATTTTTTGGTTTGGGAGGACTGAATGATTGCTTTGACTAAAAAATTAATTTTCTATATCTTTATTTTATTGAATATAGTATTTATAATAAATAATTTTTTTATAGGTATTATACTTATTAAAAAAATATCATATAATTTCTATATTATACTATGTACAATTCTTATAATAAATAAATTAAAAAATATTATAAAAGCATACAAAAACAATGACTAAGTAACTTTTATTTTTTATTTGAAATTAAAATTTTTTATACTAACCATCATATAAAAATAATTTTAAAATATATTTTCTTGCAAATAAATATATTAAATAAAAAAACAAAGGGGGAAATAAAAATGAGGGGACACAAAAAATTTTTATCGGCAATCTTAGCTTCAAGTCTATTAGTTACACCTATTTCTGCTTTAGTTAATAATTATAATAATGTGGCTAAAGCTGAAAAGAATGAAATTCTCTTTAATGAGAAAGTAATTGAAGAAGGTGAAATAATAAAGGATTATATTAGTTTTAATAAAAAAAATAATATATATGTTTTTTCATTTTATTATGATAAATCTTTAGATATTAGATTGAATAATATAAGAAGTAATATAACATCTAAAGATATAAATGAATATATATCAAAATTAAACGATAGATTGATTAAAGAAAATGGAGAAGGACTAATAAATGATTCCATTAAAGAAATACAATATTATTCCAAGTTAAATGGCGATAGCCTATTTAGAAGTGCATGTGGAAATGTATTTGCTTGGGTAGGACTAGCACATTCTACATTTTACGGTCTTTTAATAGGAGGCCCTGTAGGAGCTGGATTATCTGCATTTACAGGTTTAGCATATGCAATAGGTAGTACTGTAGCATGTCCTTAAAAGAAATTATAATCTACAAATATAATGGTACTTTAATCAGTCTTTTTTGCTTAATGATTAATATACACAATCATATAGACAATATAAAAAATTATATATTAATATCATCTTTAATAATTATGACAACATTTATTTATGAAAAAATAACATATAATAAATATAGTCACATTCCCATGTATAAATTACCATTAATATTCGTATACATATTTTATATTTATATTTATTTATATTTATTGAAGTAAAATGTTGATGTATAGGTATATAATTTTAAACAAAAAAGACGACTAAAAAGTCGTCTTTTTTTATATAAATTAACTTAAAAATTTTTTTGAAAATTATAAATTTGTAATAAAAAAATCATTATGTTAAAATTGTTACACTATTAAATTTGATTAAGGAGTTTTATATTATGAATAATTTTGTCTTTCAAAATCCAACAAAAATTATTTTCGGAAAAAATCAAATAAGTAATCTAGCTAGCGAAATTGCTAACTACGGAAAAAACGTGCTACTTGTTTATGGTGGTGGAAGTATTAAACGTAATGGTATCTACGATAAAATTTTTAAGCAATTAGCCGATTTTAATATTGTAGAACTTTACGGAGTGGAACCAAACCCTCGTGTGACTACAGCCCAAAAAGGCGCTGATTTGATAAAAGAAAATAATATTAATTTTGTTCTTGCCGTAGGTGGTGGTTCTGTTATCGACTGCACAAAACTTATAGTTGCAGCGGCTCATTATGAAGGTGACGCTTGGGATATAGTAACAAGAAAACATATTCCTACAAAAGCTACTCCTTTTGGAACGATATTAACACTTGCAGCAACAGCATCAGAAATGAATGCAGGTAGCGTTATAACAAATTTAGAAACACAGCAAAAGGTTGGCTGGGCTTCGCCACTTGTTTTTCCTAAATTTTCTATTTTAGACCCAACTTACACTTTCACACTACCAAAAAACCAAACTGTGAATGGTATAGTTGATATGATGAGCCATATCTGTGAACAATACTTTAACGAAGCTGACAATAGCGACTTGCACGATGCTATGATGGAGGGAGTTTTAAAACAAATTATTCACTACGGACCTAAATGCTTAGAAAATCCCCAAGATTATGAAGCCCGTTCTGTTATCATGATGGCAGGTACCATAGCACTTAACGGTCAATTACGTTGGGGCTTTGACGGCGATTGGGCTAGCCACGGTTTAGAACACGCAGTTAGTGCCGTTTTTGACATAGCACATGCAGAGGGCTTATCTATTCTAATGCCTAACTGGATGAAATATGTTATGCCAAACCACACTGCCAAATTCAAAAAATTTGCTGTCAATGTATTCGATGTAAATACTGAAGGTAAAACAGACCAAGAAATAGCCCTAGAAGGTATTAATAAATTACAAAACTTCTGGCAAGAAATCGGAGCACCTACAAAATTAACAGAAAAAAATATTCAAAAAGAAGATATACCTAGTATAGTAAATGCAATAGCTAGACCAGTAGGAACAATGCAGCCCCTATCAAAAGAAGGTGTCTACAAAATTTATGAAATGAGTTTATAAGATATAAATAATAAAATTTTTAAGAAATTATAATTACTTATTACATTTATTAAAAAAGTAAATAACACTTAAAAATTATAAAAAATTTTCAGCTTATCTAATTAAAAAAGAAGACTCGCAGGTCTTCTTTTATTTTATAATATTTTTAAAATTTTCTTGCACGTCTAAAAAATTAATAATTAGCATTTCTAACTATTACTTTATTTTACTTAATCATGTATATAACCGCTAAATGTTACTAGATATTTATGATCATTTATTTGCACCACTGAATATATTTTTAAGTTTCCTCCAATCAAAGTATCGTATTCTTCAGACTATTCAGAATAATAATAGTTCCAAGGGTGTAGAACTTAAAGATGAATAATATACTTGTATTCTTTTAGCTTTTTGATGTAGAATTTCACCTCCATTAATAGTTGATACATAAACTTATTTCAGTAACAGTTACTGGAGCTGGTTCTTTTAAATTAAAAGCATTTTTCCCGCCTACGCTAGCCTCTTGAGTAACAGGTATTAATAAAGTTATTGCAGAAAACATGCTAGCCAAAAACTCATATTTTAATATCTTAATCATGAGAAACCCTTACTTTTATTAATTATTTAGTATTATGTACATATACTAGCCAAAAGATAGCACAAAAAATTTTCAATAAAATATTAATATTTTAATTCAATAATAATTTTATATAATATAAAAAAACGACTATTTATTATCTTTTTTCCTATATTTTAATATTATAAGTACATTAAATTTATTGCATGAATTGTCCAAATAGCTAAATTTTCATTAATCTTATATACAAAATAACTAATAACTAAAATATTTAGTATTCTAATTATTACCTTAATTATTATACTTCTTTTCTTAACATTATGTATTAGATCCACACCTATTACTACTTAATACTAGTGCGGTTGCTCCTATTTTGATTTTTCTATGTATTTGCTACTACATAAAATAAATAAAAATTTTTTATTTACGTTCAAATAGTATAAAAAAAAAACATAAAAAACAAGTCTTTTATTTGCTAAAAATATATGGTATAATGATGTAGTTGAGGCTTCCAAAGATAATATTTAAATTTAAATTATTAGGTAAGTTTTATTATTTATTTTAATAATTCTAGCCTTGCTAATAGCAAAAAATATTAATAAAAATTACCTCTTCCCATATCAATTTTCAAATTCTTAATCCTATAAAAAATTATAGCTATTTTTAAAATTTATTATAAAATTTTTATATCTTCTCCCCTAAAAATCTTCACCCATTTACAGACCTAAAACCTATATTAAAATATATTATCTGCTTGAAAATTTCTTATATAATTCAATATTTACTTAATCTAGTTTAAAATTTAGCATCTTTTAATTTTTTCTCCACATTTTAAAATTTCAATCTTTACCCTTTTAAAGCTACCCTTTCCTAATCAAAACAGCAAATAGTATTTATAACTTTACTAAGTTAAATATATTTTATATAATTAATCTTTAAAAAATTATTAAATTTATATTGAAGTGAGGGTTATATGAATAAATTATTTTCTAAAAAGACAGGGGCTATTCTTTTTTTATTAAATGCCGCTGTCTATTTAACAACAGAATTTATCGCAGCTATCGGCACAGGCTACCCCCTAAAAGATGTTTACCTTTATAACTTTATCAGTTCACTAGGTGTCTATCCAAATGATTTTGTAAAAGATATTCCGCAAGGTTTTTCTCCTTTAGCCTGGGTTATGAATTTCGGTTTTATATTTACTGGACTAGTTTTCTTTCTTGCTTATTACTTGCTAATATTCCAAATAGTAAAAAAAGATAATAAAGCCTTTAGCTATATTTTACTGCTGATTTCTATAACTTTCATGTCAGGTAGTATCCTAGTCGGACTTTTCCAAGGTGGTGTTCCTTCAGAAGATGGCTTACACGGCTTAGGGGCAAGATTATCATTTTTAGCAGGTAATTCAACTTTAATTCTAAGTGGACTTGCCATAAGAGATAAAGACCTAAAAAAATATAAAATCATTAGCCTAGTTCTTGGAATTTTTGGAATTTGTTCAGCCTTTGGTATGCAAAATGCTATAAATAATCATAATCAACTACTCATGGTTGTATTTGAACGCCTAACAGTTTATCCTATCACCCTTTGGCAGATTATTACGGGGCTAATTTTTTTAAGAAAATATAAAAATACTAACAATAAATAGGTTATTGTTAGTATTTTCCTTTATTCATCACTCTTTTTTTCTTTTTCTGATTTTTTATCATTTTTCTTTTCATCAGGTTTTTTAATAATACTTTCGTTAATTTGCTTTGATTTGTCTATATTGGCTAATTTCTCATCTAAATTGTCAAACATAATAGACTTGCTGGCATTTTTAAGATAATTTTCCCCTATTGGCAAATTAAAAATAATTTCTCCGTCATAGCTAAGGGCATATTCTTGACGGACAAAGTCTGTAATAAAGTAGGGGTCTTTTAGCTTATTAATTATAACCTCATTTACCTTATTTTCTGTTTGCAACTGGCTGATTTGATTTTCCTGATTTTGTAGAGTTTCTTCCAGCCTTCTTTTCTCCTTAGAGTAGAAATAGGTTCTAACCAATGTTAATGTTAATAAGACTAGGCACACAGATAAAATTATATAGGCTCTTCTTTTTCTGTATTTCATTTTTGCCTTAATAACATCTCGTCTAAAGTTTTTATCATCTTTTCTTATTTTTTCTTTAGACATTGATTATCCCCCCTTATTCTAATCTTTCTTTTTCTGAAATTAATTTAAACATTTTTACTGCATCTTCTTTTTTGACGCTGTCTTTTATTTCTAAAACTTCATATTCCACTTCTTTTTTGGCAAAGTAAATCCTAATTTTATCTCCTACTTTTAACGAAGTAGATGCTTTAGCAACTTTCCCATTTACCCAGATATATCCTTTTTGGCATATTTCGTTGGCAATGGTTCTTCTTTTTATTATGCGTGAAACTTTTAAAAATTTATCCAATCTCATAAAATAAACCTCCGTTTATTCGTATAATTATTATTACACATAAATATAAGTTTAGCAATTATAATTTATAAAAAGTTAAAATTTATAACTAATTTTAAAATTTTTAGCTGACTTCATTACTATAATTTATGGCTCTTGCTATTTTCGGTTTAGCTTCTTTAGAGGCAATAGAAAATTTTTCTAGTATTTTCTCAAAGTCAATTTTCCCCTGTTCATAGTCTGCAACTTCAAATTCTAATTCATAGTCTACTAGCTCTTTTAAAAAATATGTTTTATCCATCACCAAAAGCCCCTCTGGGATTTCTTTTTCCTTGCGAATAGTTTTTATCTGCTGAATTAAGACTAAATCCTCGTCTACATTAAAGGCTAATAATTTTTCCTTTATCAGCCTTGGCAAACTGGCAACTTTCAAACTTGCTACAAGTTCCTTATTTTCCCATACTTCATTAATTTCTATATTAGATCTAGCTCCTTTTATTTTTAAGGTTATCTCACTTTTATTATTAGTATGACGAATACGCAGGGCTGCATTATTATTTTTTAGGCTTTGCCTGCTATCTTCATAGTAGTAATTACTATTCTTAATAGTCCCTAACTTATCTAAATTATAGTATTTGTAAATAGCCTCATATTCTTTTTTATTCAACATATTTTTAAATTCTATTTCTATTTCCGGCATATCATTCAACTTCCTTTAATTTTTCAATGGCTAATAAAAAGGGAGAATTATTTTTTTGATTGATAAAATGATAATTCAAGACTTCAAAATATTTTTGGTCTAGGCTAAAGGCAAAATCTAAAATTATTTCCTTTTCTACTTTTCCCTCTGCATGCCCCCAGTAGACTATTACAACTATCAGCCCTCCAATTTCTAATCTAGTCAGCATTTTTTCTAAGGTTTTTTTTGTAATTTCACCCTGCGTTGTAATAACATGACTTGCCCTAGGTAGATAGCCCAAATTAAAAATTACTCCCCTAATTTTTTCATCTATATACTTGTCAAACTTTTCATGACTATCTCTTATCAAGCTAGCCTTATGACTAAGCTTATTTTCTAAGAGTAAATTTCTTGTATTTTTTATGGCAATATCCTGAATATCAAAGGCATATACTTTTTTGCCGAACTTTTAGCCAAAAATAAAGTATCATTGCCATTCCCACAGGTTGCATCTACCACGATACTATTTTTATCAATTTTTTCTTTTAAAATTTTTTTTGAAAAAGCTAGTACCTTATCCATTATTTTTACCTTTTAAATTTTCTAGTAAAGCATCAATATCTATGTAGGCATCTTCCACTATGGTAAAATCTAATAAATTTTTAAAAATATTGGCTATTTCCGAGGTGATTTTTTTATCGTCAGACTTATTTACTTTGATATTTTCTAAACTTTTTTCTATATTTTCTATTAATGAGTTACTTTCTAAACCTTCTTTGTATTCAGGAAGATAGTTTTTTATATTAGTATCTAGGGCTTGTAAAAAGGGAGGAACATATATAGTTCGCAAATTATTGACTTCTTCACCCACCACAGAAGCTAATTCTGCCAGCTCTGCCCTATAAACTTTTTCATTTGCACAACCGACTTGCTCCATGACAAGAACTTGATGATTATAAGGATAGTAGCTATCTAACTCTACCGAAATATTTGCAGCCGTCAAATCATCATAGCATTGAGTAATTAAAAGATGTTGCTTGGCATTAACATTAGAAAAAGCATTAGTATTTGTTGCATCTAGCAGACTAAAACCTTCTACTGGGTCAAATTTAGCCAAATTAAAACAAATATCTAAAAAACTTTCTCCGCCTATAACTTTTACTTCTTCACTTTTTTCCAAAATTATTTTTGTTGTTAATTCTGCCACCATAGGATGACCAGGTAAAAGATAAATTACATCTTCATCTTTTGCCCTATCTAAAACATAAGTTGCTATCTTGTTATAAGTTTCAAAAAATTCCTCACTATCTTCATAAAAAATATCACAAGTTTCATATTTTATTTTGTTATCATATAAAAATTTTATTGCTGGATGTTCCTTTGTTCTAGCAATAATGCACGCCTTAGTATTTAATAATAAATTTCTTATATTTTCCTTAATACTATATTCTTCATTTGGTCCAAGACCTACTATGTATATCATACAATACTCCTTATGACTTATTAGTAGTATTATACTATAAATAACTTTTTAATAACATAATTTAAATTTATAATTTATTTTGTTATTGTATTTAGGGAAATTTAGTTGCTTTTATTTTTTATTGTTAGGTAAAATAAAAAATCTTGTAACTAAGTTACAAGATTTTTGTTTATTATTAAGCTACGCGAACAAATACTCTTCCACTGCCACCATAAGCACTGCTTTCAACTGTTTGATTCCAGTTATAACCACCGTGAATAGCACGACCGTTACCCGCATATACAGCAATGTGAGGCACTCCGTATCCACCGTCAGCATAGTAAATTAAGTCTCCTGGTTGAGCTTCTTCTGCTGAAACTACACTTCCTAAACTTAAGTAGCCAGCTGGCCAATCGTGGAAATTAATTCCTACACTTCTTAATGAGTTAGTAACCAACATTGTACAGTCTTGGTAAACACCAACTTGGGCTCTAGCCGCTGCTAAGATAGCTGCTCCCTTCCCACTTACATTTGCTACTGGGCTAACCACAGGTGCTGGAGTTTCTACCACAGGTGCTGGGGGGGCTACAACTTCTTCTGCCGGTGCTACCACTGGAGTTGGTGCAATTACTGGTTCAACTGCTACAGCTTCTTCAGAACTAGCTTGAGCAACTTCTTCTGTTACTAACAATTCTTTACTTACATTAAGTGAACGACCCACTAAAACAAAGTTTGGATTTGCAATTTTATTATTTTTTGCTAAAACGTCTACTGAAACTCCGAATTTAAGAGAGATTTTGTATAATGAATCTCCTGGAAGAACAGTATAAAATCCATTTTCTTCTGCTTGTGCTACTTGAGCAGATACAGTATTATATGTAAGTTGATCCCCTGGGTGGATTAAACTACTTGTTAAATTGTTATCTCTCATAAGTTGTTCAACTGTTGTCCCATTGTTACGTGCTATATCCCAAAGAGTATCTCCTGATTTTACTGTGTAAGTATCAGCATCAGCTATTGTAGAAAGTCCTAGTGTTATAGTTGATATAAGTGCCGTTCCTGCTACAAATTTTTGTAATCTTCCCATTAAATTTTCTCCTTTAATCATTAATTTCTTTTTTATAAATTAATATCCCTTATCTTATTTTTTAAAATACAAAAGTTAAAAATAATTTATATCCTTAACTACAATATAAATTCTAATATACTTTTTTTATTAATGCAATAGCTGTAACACCTTTGTAATAAAAGTGATATTCCTCTGAAATAGTATTGCAAAAACAAATTTAAGAAAGCTTGATATAGCAAGTATTCTTTAAATATATTACAAAAAATATATAAAATTTATTTCTTTATTTTAATCATCTTTTATAGTGTTATTTTTATAGGGGATTGTTATTATATATTTAAGCAAAGGAGATTAGAGAATTTGCAAAATATAAAATTACTAGCTCTTTTTATTGATATTTACTTTCATTTTTCGCTATGCATTATACCTATTATCCCCATATATAAGTATGCTTTCAGTAAGGGAGGAGAATTAGATGCTCGGGGTAATATTACTTTCAATAGAAAGAAAGCTATAATTAATTCACTTTTCTTTATTATGGTTATAGCTATAACATTTTTTATTATAGATTTTGCTACTTGCTTTATCAGTAGCTTTTTTAAACATACAAATTAAAATTATTCAAATTATTAGTTGTATTCTAATTATCAGTATGGGCTTAATCCAAATAGGACTTATCAATTTTAATTTCTTTAAGCAAGAATTTTCTCTAAAGAAAAGAAAATTTCAAAAAATAAATCCCCTAGTTGCTATTATTATGGGTTTTACATTTAGCTTTTCTTGGACAAGCTGCATTGGATCAATACTTGCCAGCGTCTTTTTGTATGCGAGTAGCCACACAGGACTAATGGGCATGATAATGATTTTAGTACATTCACTGGGTTTTATTCCACCATTTTTAATTGTGACAATCTTTACAACAAAAATACTGAATATATTAAAAAAGAAAACAAATATTTTAAAATACGCAGTTACTATTTCTGGAATAATCTTAATTCTTATAGGTATTTCTATTTTAACTGGTTATTTCCAAAATATAGTAATTAGATATTTTATTTAAGGAGCTTTAAAATGAAAAAAATTATACCAATTCTATTGACTTTATCCTTAATAACTACGGCTTGCTCTAAGGAAGAAAAAATACAGCGACACAAGAGCCTAGCCAAAAAACTGAAACTACTAAAAGTCAAACGACAGGCAAAAAAGAAGTCTTTAATTTTACAGCAAGAGATATTGACGGCAACGAGGTAAAACTTAGTGATTTTAAGGGCAAAAAAGTTTATATTAATATGTGGGCGTCTTGGTGCGGATCGTGTATCAAAGAAATTCCAGAACTAGAGGAAGTCTATCAAAAATTAAAAAATAAAGATGATGTGGTGTTATTGTCAATGACTTCGCCAAGCGATGCAGAATTTAAAAATGTCAATGCACAAGACAATAAAAAAGATGTTATTTTAGACAGGGTAAAAAGTTTGGGTATTAGCTACCCAGTTTTATTCGACTACAACGGCAGATTTATTATAAACTACGCTATCCGTTCATTTCCAACTCATATTTTTATAAATTCTGACGGAACTATTAATTATCAATTCCCCGGTTCTATCAATAAAGAAATATTAGAAAAAAATATTAATGAATTAACATAAATAAAAACTAGCTACTATCTTGTAACTAGCCTTTATTTTATATTTTTTCTAAGTAAAATCTAAAAAATTATTTTGCTACTAGCTTATAGCCTAAGTGAATTTTAAATTTACGCTAATATCCCTAACATAAAATTTAAAAAGCTAGGATAAAATCTTACATTATATAGTTGCTATCAAAATATAAATTTAAAATAGTATATTCAAAAATAAATGCCATAAAATTTTTTCTAAATTTCTAAATTTTACTTCTTGCTATTAAATTAATTTCTACTAAATTCATCTCAATATTTAAGTTAAATATTAGGGTCTTTGATAGCAAAAAACTAGCTACTATCTTGTAACTAGCCTTTATTTATAATTTTTCTAAGTAAAATCTAAAAAATTATTTTGCTACTGGCTTATATCTAAGTGAATTTTTTAAGATAACTACTTATTTAAACCTAAACTTATTAATACAGAAAATAAAATTTTACTTTAAATTATATAGTCTTTTAAAAATTCTTGTGTTCTCTTGTTTTTTGGCTTACTGAAAATAATGTCTGCCCTATTTTCTTCTACTATAATTCCATTTTCCATAAAATAAACCCTGTCGCAAATATCTCGGATAAATGATAATTCATGGGAAACTATTATCATGGTAACTAGGTATTTTTCTTTTAAATCTATCATTAGTTTCATTATTTCTTTACTACTTTCCGGGTCTAAGGCACTTGTTGCTTCGTCAAATAAAATTAGCTTGCTTTCCATTGCCAAAGTTCTTGCTATAGCAACTCTTTGTTTTTGTCCTCCGGATAATTGACCTATGCTACGGTCAAAATAATTAGCCAAGCCGACTTGTTCCAAGGCTTTTTTTGCTTTTTGTAGGGCTGTTTCCTTGCTTATTTTTTTTACTAATACCAAAGTTTTATAAACATTTTCCAAGACATTCCAGTGATTGAATAGGTTAAAGTGTTGAAACACCATACCTATTTCACTACTCAAGGGGCTTTTTGCTTTAAAGGCCTGCTCGCTACTTATGATTTCATTTTTGTATGTAATAAGACCCCCATCTATACCCGACAAGCCAGCTACTGAACGTAGTAAACTAGACTTGCCACTCCCACTTTTTCCGATTAAGCCGACTATTTCTCCTTCTGATATTTCAAGGGATATATTGTTTAAAATTTTATTATCGTTAAGAACTTTACTAACATTTTCTAACTTTAACATGGGGCCTCCTAATTTTTTATTGCATATTTTTTCTCTAGTCTATTAAATACAAAAACAATAACTGCATTTAGGGCTAGGTAGATAATAAAGGCATAGATGTAGGGCGTAATGCTGGCTGTCCTGTTGGCAATTTGTTTTGTAATCAGTAGTATTTCTGTAATGGCAAGAACATTTATTAAAGATGTATCCTTAACCAAGGCAATAGCCTCGTTGGCAATACTAGGCAGGGTTATTCTGATAGCTTGGGGTATAATAATATAAACAGCCCTTTGCCAAGTAGTATAGCCTAAAATATAACTAGCTTCATACTGACCATTGTCTATACTTTCGATACCACCACGCAAAATTTCCAGTATGTAGGCTAGATAATTTAGGGAAAAAGTAATAATCGCACAAGTAATTGCACCCACATTTATTTTCAACATGGGAAAGACGCCATAATAGAAGAAAAATAATTGTAACATCAAAGGGCTACCCCTAAAAATCCAAGTATAGACAGAAATAATTTTATTGATGAGTTGATTTTTTCTAAGGTAGATACTCGATAAAACTATGGCTAAAGGAAAGGAAATAAATACCGTAACAAAGTAAACATAAGCCGTATTATACATACCGTCTAAAATCGTAAAAAAAGTTGCAGTTTCTTTTTCTTGTGTATTAGGGTCTGCCCCTAACCACTTTTCTTCTAAAGAGGATATGGTCCCGTCTGCTTTAGCTTCCCTTAAAAATTTATTGATCTCTTCAATCAAGCCTAAATTTCCTTTTTTAGCTGCAACAGAAAAATCTGCACTTTCAACAATATTTTTCGACACATAGATATTAATATTTTCTTTTTTTGAAATGTATCTGGCTACTATTTCGTCAATCAAAACTCCATCAACAGAAGAATTTTTTAAGTTTAACATGGCTTGGTTGTAGTCGGGATAAGATTTTATTTCTTTAAATAAGTCTTTTTTTTCAGTAGCCACTTTTTCAGAACTACTATTTACCTGTACAGCAATATTTTTACCCCTTAAACTTTCTAAACTCTCATATTTTTTATCTTGCAAGGATACTAAAACTAAATTATCATCAAGATACTTGTCAGATAATTCCATAGCCTTAGCTCTTTCTGGTGTATGGGTTAGCCCATTCCAAACTAAGTCAATATTACCACTATCAAGGTCAATTTCTTTCGTATCCCAATTTATTGCCTTAAATTCAATATCCTTGCCTGTCCTTTTGGCAAATTCTTTTGCAAGGTCAATATCAAAACCAACAAATTCCCCCTTTTCATCTACAAAACCAATGGGTGCAAAAGTCGGATCCAATCCAACTACAATTTTTTCTTTAGCAAAAGCACTGACAAAAAAAATATTTGCTACTAAAATAAATGATAAAATAAAAATACATATTTTTCTTACATAAATCATGAGCTACCTCCAGCTAAATTTTCTAACAATTTTAAATATATTCCTAATATTCTACTACAATTTTATAAGTTACTCAATAGCAATTATCTAGAAATTTAGCCAGTCAGATTGAATTTTAAGTATTTTTGTATAATTAAAAGTGTAAAACAAAGGAGTTAAGTAGTTATTCAAAAATTTTTAAAGAAATAATTCTACCCAATAACTTGAAAATAAAAAATAATGAAGCTATCGAACAAAAATTAAATTTAAAAAATTTAGAAGATTTAAAACTACCTCCTAAACTAGTGAAAGAAATTATTAAAAATATCGGTTGGTTCAATATAAAATAGGCTAGAGAATTTTAATATTCTCTAGCTTATTTATTTAGTAATTCATTAATAACTTTTGGATATAAATTATGTTCAATCTTATGGATTTTTTTTGCTAAACTTTCATAGTTATCATTATCTTCAACAGCTACTACTTCTTGTGCAATTATTTTTCCTGTATCCATACCCCTATCAACCCAGTGAATAGAAACACCTGTGTACTTAACACCATAATCAAGTGCCATTTGGATAGCGTCTTTACCCTTAAAGGCAGGAAGTATTGACGGATGAATATTTATTATTTTTCCTTCATAGGAATTTAAAATTGTTTCTCCGATAAGTCGCATATATCCAGCTAAAACTATAAAATCAATATTTTTTTCTATTAAAAGTTTTAAAATTTCCTTTTCGTAGGATGCCTTGTCAGAAAAATTTTTCTGTGTTAATACGGCTTTTTCTATATTATATTTCTCGGCTCTTTTAAGTACATATGCATCTGCCTTATCACTTAACAATAAATCTATAGCCATATTTTTTATGTTGCCAGCCTGCCATTCTTTGACGATAGCTTCAAAATTACTTCCATTCCCTGAAGAAAAAATTGCCACCCTAGATACCATTTATTTCTACTCCTTGTTTTTCTACCACATGACCTAATTTATAAGCTACTTCCCCTTGCTCTTTGGCAATAGATAAAACCTTATCCACATCTTTATCAGCAACTATAACTATAAAACCAATACCCATATTAAATATATTATAGGCTTCTGCCCTGTCAATATTTCCTTTGTCAATAACAAAATCTATTATTTCTGGAACTTTTACTTGAGTAACATCAATTTTTGCTCCGTACTGACCTAAACATCTAGGTATATTTTCATGAAATCCTCCACCAGTGATATGTGCCATACCTGTCAACTTAACCTGCTCTTTGATTGCCTTTATTAATTTAACGTAAATTTTTGTGGGTTCTAGTAATAAATTTCCTAATTTTTCACTCAAGCCATAAGTTTGATTAATATCAAAATTATTTTCTTTGAAAAGCACACTACGCACCAAAGAATAACCGTTAGAGTGGAAACCAGAAGATGCAAAGCCTATAATAGCTTGACCAGCTTTTACATTATCAGTGTCTATCAAATCTTCTTTATTACAGGCTCCTACTGCAAAACCAGCAATATCATAATCTTCAATAGAATACATGTCAGGCATTTCTGCAGTTTCTCCACCTATTAAAGCCGCTTCTGACAGAACACAAGCATCAGCTACACCCTTTACTATCTCTTCTATTTTTTCTGGAAAATTTTTACCACAAGCAATATAGTCTAAAAAGAACAAGGGATCTGCTCCTTGGGCTATAATATCATTTACGCACATGGCAACTGCATCTTGCCCAATCGTGTCATGCTTGTCTGCCATAAAGGCTAACATCAATTTTGTTCCTACTCCGTCTGTGCCAGAAACTAAAACTGGCGAAGTATAGCCATATTTTGTTAAATCAAAAACTCCTCCAAAAGAGCCGAAAAAGTCTACTGCCCCCTTATTTTTTGTTCTTTCTATATGTTTTTTTATTCTTTCGACAGAATTATAACCAGCTGTTAGACTAACTCCAGAATTTGCATATCGTTCACTTGCCATTTATTTTCTCCTTAATAAAAATGTATTTGTCAACATTTTAAATAACTTCTTAAAATATGAACACAACAAAACTTTAACTTACTGCCAATAAAAATATTTTTATTGCTATAAAAGTCAATTTATTTTGCTAGGTCATCAAAATATCTTTTATGACTAGCCAAATATTCGTTTTGTATCGGTGTTAAATTATTCAAATATTCTTCTTCGTAGTCGTAAAGCCCAGCTGAATAATCTCCATTGAAACATTCCATACAAAGTCCCTTGTAAGCTGCATCATAATTTATTCCTATCCCCTCTATCAAACCATCTTCACTTAGAAAGGCTAGAGAGTCTGCTTGAATGTAATCTCTAATTTCTTCTAGTGTTTTGTTAGCTGCTATTAATTCTTGTGTCGTTGATATATCTATTCCGTAAAAACTAGGGAATATCAAACGGGGTGAGGCGATACGAACATGAACTTCTCTTGCTCCAGCCTCCCTAAGTAATTTCACTATCCTAGCAGAAGTTGTCCCTCTTACTATGGAATCATCAACTATAACGACACTTTTATTTGCAACAACTCCTTTTACGGCAGAAAGTTTCATACGAACACCCTGTTCACGTAATTCTTGAGTAGGCTGAATAAATGTACGAGCCACATATTGATTTTTTATAAGACCCATTTCATAAGGCAAGCCGCTTGCTTCAGCATAACCACTTGCTGCTGATAAGGAAGAATTGGGAACACCTATTACTATGTCTGCATTGGGACTTGGAGCTTCTTTTGCCAAAATTTTACCTGTATTTTTACGAGCTGTATGAACATTTATTCCAGCTATATCAGAATCAGGTCTTGCAAAATAAACAAATTCCATAGCAGCTATCGAAACGGTAGTATTGTCTGTATATTTTTCTATTTTATAACCGTCTTTATTTATTATTACCAATTCACCAGCACCTATATTACAAATAAAGTCTGCACCCACCGTATCAATAGCACAAGTTTCACTAGCTAGGACATAGGCTCCTGATTTTGTTTTACCTAATACTAGGGGTCTTAACTCGTTAGGGTCTACCACTCCATACAGAGTGTCTTTTTCTAATATTAGATAGGTAAAGCCTCCTTTTACCTTCTGCAAACTCTCTTTTAATTGCTCCTTAAAGGTAGACTTTTTACTTCTTCTTATTAGGTGGATAAGAACTTCCGTATCGGAAGATGAATGAAAAATTGCCCCTTCTTTTTCCAAGTCCTTACGCAAACTTTTGGCATTTATTAAGTTGCCGTTGTGGCAAATACCTATACTCATATCAAAAAAATGAAATAAAAAAGGTTGAATATTTTGAATGCTGTTGCTACCTGAAGTTGAATATCTAACATGACCAATAGCTATATTTCCAGCTAAGGAATGTAATTTTTCTTTGTCAGCAAAAACTTCTGACAGTAAACCTAAATCTCTGTGTCCCCTTAATTTTTCTCCATCACTAACTACTATACCAGCCCCTTCTTGCCCCCTGTGTTGTAAACTATGCAATCCGAAATAACTGATGTTACTGGCATTATTATGATTATATACACCAAAAACGCCACATTCTTCATTTAACTGTTTCATATAAATCTCCTTACTTATCAAGTAATTTTTCTAATCTTGATAAAACTTCTTCATAGGCTTCTTCCACATTGCCTAAATCTTGACGAAATCTATCCTTATCAAACTTTTCTAGTGTTTCCTTTTCCCAAAGACGTACAGAATCTGGACTTATTTCATCAGCAAGAAGAATTTTTCCACTAGCATTTTTTCCAAATTCTATTTTAAAATCTACCAGAATAAATCCTATTTTAGCAAACAATTCTTGCAGTAAATTATTTATTAACAAGGCCTTTTCTTTTATTACTTTTAATTCTTCTTTTGATGCTAGTTCTAAGGCTAGAGCATGGGCAGAATTAATTAGGGGGTCGCCTAATTCGTCATTTTTATAAGACATTTCAAATATGGCTTCTTGAAAAATTTTCCCTTCTTTTACACCTAGTCTTTTTGTTAAACTGCCTGTTGCCCTGTTACGAACTATTACTTCCAGCGGAAATATATCTACTTTTTCACACAGTTGCTCACGCTCGTTTAAAGTTTCTAGCCAGTGAGTAGCTATACCGTTTGATATTAAATATTTATATATCAAGGTAGATATTTTATTATTATAAATTCCCTTAGCATTTATAACATCTTTTTTCAAACCATTAAATGCTGTAGCATCATCCTTATATTTCATTATTATTTTATTTTTATCATCTGTTGAATAAATTTCTTTCGCTTTACCCTTATATAGTAATATTCCTCTTACAACCATAATTTCCTCTTCTTTAATTTTTATTTAAAATATTTTTTAATTTATATTTTTATTGAAGCTAACTAGAATTAATTTTCAATAAAATATTTTTTCTCTTTTCACTTAGCTAATATTTTTACTTCTATATTTATACCAACTAACAGAACCTCTTTGTTTGTTAGTAAGTTAGTCTGTAAAATATTTAACTCCTGAACCAAAAATATCTTGGAACTTGTCTCCCTTAATATTTTTATAAAGGTCTTTTGTATATCTTTCAGAATGCCCCATTTTCCCTAAAATTTTTCCATCTCTACTTGTAATAGCCTCTATGGCAAAAGTTGAACCGTTTGGATTGAAATTAGGATGCATTGTTGGCTTGCCGTCAAAGTCCACATATTGCAGGGCTATTTGAGAATTTTCTATCAATATTTTCAAACTATCATCTGCAACTTTAAAAGAACCCTCTCCATGTGATACGGCTATATTATGAATACTTCCTATTTCCATATTAGACAACCAAGGTGAATGGTTGGCCACAACTTTTGTTGCTACAATTTTTGAAATGTGATGATTTACATCATTTCTAAATAGGGTTGGGCTAGTTTCTATAACATTATCGAACTGACCGTAAGGTAAAAGTCCAGACTTGACAAGGGCTTGGAATCCGTTGCAGATACCTATTATTAACCCATCTCGCAATAGTAAATTTTCTATGGCTTGTCTGATTTTTTGATTTTGTAAAAATACGGCTATGTACTTACCTGAACCGTCCGGCTCATCTCCAGCTGAAAAACCACCAGCCAAAGCAAGTATTTGAGCTGAATTTATAGCTTTTTCTAAGCCTAAGATTGACTCTCTAAACATTTCTGGATTTAATGTTCCTAGTGGTAATATTTCCACTTCTGCACCAGCACGCACAAATGAATTTTCTATGTCGTACTCACAGTTTGTTCCGTAAAATACAGGTATTACCACTTTGGGTTTTGCCTTACCTAAACAAATATTACTAGAAGTAACTATTTCTTTTTTTGGTTGAAGCAAGTCTTTTAAAGCATATTCTTTATAATTTTTTTCATGCTTGTATGTAGTTGGATAAACTTTTTCCAAAGGTTTTTGCCAAGTTGAAATAATTTCGTCAATATCTATTTTCTCCTCAGCTATTTGAATATATCCCGACCTAGTTTTTCCGACAAAGATAAATTCTTTATTTTCTAAGGCTTTACTACTTTCAACTACAAAAGTTCCGTAAGATAGGCTATTTAATTTTGCTAATATCTCTTCATTTTCTACTTCAAGACCTATCTTATTACCCAGGGACATACTTGCAAAAGTTTCTAGTAGTCCCTTATCTTTGACAGATGAAATAGCTAGTAAGTCGCCACTTTCACGCAAGCTTTCTAATATATCAAAATTATTTTTTAATTGCTTGTAGTTGGGTGTAAAATCTTCTTTGGGATTATGCTCCAATACATAGACATAAGAATTAAGATTTTTAAATTCTGGAGATAGGACACCTTGAACCTTACCTGTTGTCAAGGCAAAAGATATAAAAGTTGGCGGAACAGTTATATTTTCAAAAGTTCCAGACATGGAGTCCTTGCCACCGATAGCAGCTAGGCCAAATTCATTTTGTGCTTCAATAGCTCCGAGTAAGGCTGAAAAAGGTGCTCCCCATTTTTCTTCAACCTTGCCCAGTCTTTCAAAATATTCTTGAAAACTAAATTTTATTTTACGCCAATTACCACCTGTTGCTACTATACGAGCAAGAGATTCTACCACTGCATAACTTGCTCCGTGAAATTGCGACCACTCTGCCAAGTAGGGATTAAAACCATGGGATAATAAGGTTATAGTATCTGTATCTCCCTTTTGAACAGATACTTTTTGAACAGAACATTCAGCTTGAGTTAGTTGATATTTACCTCCGTATGGCATTAAAACTGTTGTTCGTCCAATGCTGGCATCAAACATTTCTACAAGCCCCTGTTGACTAGCAACATTTAAGTCTTGCATAACATTCAGTAATTCTTCCTTGTAGTTTATAACTTTTTCTTTTACAAAAGGATTTGGCAGACTTGGTTTTTTTAATAAAACATTTGTTTTTACGGTCGCTCCATTAGTATCTAAAAAGCTACGTTCTAAATCGACAAAAACTTTATTTCCATATGTCATATAAAGTCTTTTTTCTTCTGTTACATCTGCGACATGGGTTACTTCAATATTTTCTTCATAGCAATAAGCCTTAAATTTCTCTACATCCTTAGCTTCAATAACAACAGCAATACGTTCTTGAGATTCTGACAAGGCTATTTCCATACCTGTCAAGCCTTGGTATTTTAAAGGAACCTTGTCCAAATATATATGAACTCCGTCAGCCAATTCTCCAACAGCTACCGACAAACCACCAGCACCAAAATCATTAGATTTTTTAATTAATTTTGTTACCTCTTTATTTCTAAATAGGCGTTGTAGTTTACGTTCTTCTGGAGCATTTCCCTTTTGTACTTCAGATGCAGCAACTTCTACCGATTTTTTATTGTGTCTTTTTGATGAACCAGTTGCTCCACCAATACCATCTCGCCCTGTTCTTCCTCCAATCATTAACACTATATCTTTTGGAGCTGGACTTTCACGACGAATAGCAGAATATGGACTTGCTCCTACCACTGCCCCAACTTCTAAACGTTTGGCAACATAATCTTTATGAAATACCTCTTTTACATAAGTTGTAGCTAGACCTATCTGATTTCCATAAGAAGAATAACCATGAGCAGCAGTTTTTGAAATAAGACGTTGTGGTAATTTACCAGCAAGAGTATTTTCTAAAGGCTCTGTAATATCTCCTGCACCCGTAATACGCATAGCCTGATAAATATATGACCTTCCTGATAAGGGGTCACGAATTGCTCCACCTAAGCAGGTTGCAGCTCCACCAAAAGGCTCTATTTCTGTTGGGTGATTGTGGGTTTCATTTTTAAACTGCACCAGCCACTTTTCATAAACTCCGTTCACATCTACATAAACAAAGATAGAACAAGCATTATTTTCTTCGGAAAATTCTACATCTGCAAGCATTCCTTTTGCTCTTTGATGACGCATTACTATTGTTGCCATATCCATAAGATTTTCTGGTTTATTTTCACGACCAACTTCTTTTCGTAAATCCTTATATAAGTCATAAGTTTTTTCTATTGCTTTAGAAATAAAAGATTTTTCTATACTCACATTCTCTATTTCAGTTAAAAAAGTTGTGTGTCGACAGTGGTCCGACCAATAAGTATCCAAAACTTTTAATTCTGTTAAAGTTGGTTGCCTATTCAAAGTTTTAAAATATTTTTGAATATGTAGTAAATCTTCTAAGCTCATAGCCAAACCTAATGATGTAGATAAATTTTTCAGTTCATCTCCAGCAAGATTTGTAAAATTATCAACTAGGACTACTTCATTTTCTGGATATAAATTTTCTTCCAAGGCAAAGACTTGCAAGTTTTTTTCTCTTGATTCAATAGGATTTAAAAGATATTTCTTAATAGCTGTAATCTCTGCTTCTAAAGACGCCCCCTGCCATAAATATATCTTGCCACTTTTAACACTAACTTCATTTTCAGGTTCAAGCAAATTAAAACACTGTATAGCTGCGTCAGCCCTCTGGTCAAATTGCCCAGGCAATAACTCTACTGCGTAAAGATTATAATCCTTAATTTCTAACTCACTATATATATTATCAGTTACTCTCTCAGCAAAAATACTTTCTTCAGCACGATTTAGTAACTCTTCATCTACATTAAATATGTCATAAACATTTATTATTCTTAGTTCTCTTATATTTATTCCTAAAAATTCATTTAATTCTTTTTGTAGCGATTCCGCTTCTACTTGGAAACCACTTTTCTTTTCAACAAAAATTCTTTTATCTATCATAATAACTTCCTTATATTTTATTTTATAATTTATTAAGCTACTAACTTACTTATCTAATATCTTTTCTATTGTTCTTACTTTTTTCTTTAAATTTTCAATATCCTTATCCAAAACAGTTAAATGCCCTATCTTTCTGTTATGTGCATTACCTTTTTTTTCGTATAAATGTATTTTCGATATACTGCCTATTTCAGAAATATTTTTTATTAAAATTTCATAGTCTTGACCCAGTAAATTAATCATAGCATTGGCTTGTAAATATTCTGATTTCAACAAGGGGAGATTACATATTGCCCTGATGTGTTGTTCAAACTGGCTAATATTAGCAGCGTCTATTGTCCAGTGTCCAGAATTGTGGGGTCTTGGTGCAATTTCATTGGCAAGTAATTTCCCATCAACCAAAAATAATTCTATGGTCAGTATTCCCACAATATTAAAATTTTCAAAAAACTTTTTGGCTGAAACCTGTATTTTATCTACTAAAGATTTTTCTATTTGACAAGGTACTAAACTTATGTGGAGGATACTATTTTTATGACTGTTTTCTCCTATGGGAAAAATATCAAAATCTCCTGCCACCGACTTAACACATACAGCCGAAACTTCTTTTTCAAAATCAAGTCTTTTTTCTAAAATACAGGGTAGACTTAATAATTTTGAGGCTTCTTCTATATCTTCTTCCTTAAAAATATTTACTTGTCCCTTGCCGTCATAACCTCCAAAGCGAGTTTTTAAAATGCAAGGAAAACCTAGACTTCTACATGAAACTATTAATTCTTCTTTTGTATCTACTTTTTTATAGGGGGCAACTTCAAAACCAGCTTCTACTAACTTATTTTTTTCTAGCAACCTATCTTGAGAAATTGCTAGAGCATTGTAGCCTTGTGGGACATAACCTCCACATTCTTCTAGCCATTTTACAGAAGTTGCCGGAATATTTTCAAATTCATAAGTTATAAGGTCTGTTTTTTCTGCCAAAAGTTTTAAAGCGTGCTTGTCATTATAGTCTGCCAAAATAAATTCATCAGCCACACCTTTTGCACAAGCATTTTCACTCGGGTCTAAAACAATAGTTTTATAACCTAAAGTTTTAGCAGCTACTGACAACATCTTACCTAGTTGCCCACCTCCAATTATTCCGATACAAGCAGGCGGATTTATAGTTTTAAACAAGGTCATTATTCATCACTCCTACCTGAATTTTTGCTTTTTCTATATAGTTTAATAATTTTTTATGAATTTCAACATCACTTAAAGCAAGCATTCTAACAACATATAGGGCAGCATTTTTTGCTCCAGCATCTCCTATTGCCATAGTAGCTACTGGTACTCCAGCTGGCATTTGCACTATCGAATACAAAGAATCTACACCACTTAGATTACTACTTTTTATAGGAACTCCAATTACTGGTAAAGTCGTAAGGCTGGCTACCATTCCCGGAAGATGAGCAGCCCCACCTGCTGCCGCAATAATAATATTAAAGCCTCTATCTTTTGCATTTTTAGCAAAATCATACATTAGGTCTGGACTTCTGTGGGCACTGACCACTTGTTTGTGATAGTCTACACCAAATTCATCAAGTAAAGCACAGGTAAGTTTCATCGTCTGCCAATCGCTAGAACTACCCATTATGACCGCTACTTTTTTCATTATTCGTAAACTCCTTTGTTTATTTCAATATTTAAAATTAATATTCGTATTTTCTTTTAATTATATCACTTGTTTATCTCTTTAGCAAATAATATTCGTAAAAAATAAAAATTTTCTTGGTTTTTAAAAATAATGTTTGTGTTTTATAAAAATAAAAATCTATACTACTAAATTTAGTAATATAGATTTTAGATGTATTTAGGGGGAGGTTGACAGCTTTGACCTGAAAATTTTTTATAAAATTTTTAATATAAATATTCTAAATATTTTTTCTGATAAAATCTTCTATTTTATCAAAAGGTATAATATCTAACCTATCATATAAGTCTACATGATTTGCATTTGGAATTATAAAAAGTTCTTTATTATTCCCTCTTAACTTTTTAAAAGCCTCCTTGCCAAAGTAAAGAGAGTGAGCTTTTTCGCCATGTATGATTAAACAGGCACTTCTTATTTCATCTGTATACTGCAGAATTGGCATATTCATAAAAGAAATACTTGAAGTTACATTCCAACCCTTATTAGAATTTAAAGAACGTTTGTGATAACCCCTAGCAGTTTTATAATAATCATAGTAATTTTTTACAAATTCAGGAGCATCTTTTGGTAGCGGGTCAACTACACCACCAGCAAGCAAGTAATCTCCATTTTTATAATCTAGGCTTCTTTGCTCATTTAATTGTTTACGAATTTCATATCTTTGCTCAGCATCTACTTGGTCATTATATCCTTTTGAAATTACCCTTGTCATATCGTACATCGTAGAGGCAACAGTTGCTTTAATTCTCGTATCTATGGCAGCGGCATTCAATGCCATACCTCCCCAACCACATATACCAATTATAGAAATTTTTTCTGCATTCACATTTTCTTGTACCGAAAGAAAATCTACCGCCGCTGAAAAATCTTCCGTATTTATATCGGGAGAAGCAACATTTCTGACAGCTCCGCCACTTTCACCAGTAAATGACGGGTCAAAGGCAAGAGTAATAAAGCCTCTTTTTACCATTTCTTGTGCATACAGACCAGAAGATTGTTCTTTTACCGCTCCAAAGGGTCCAGAAACTGCAATAGCAGGTAGTTTTTCTTCTTGATTTTTTGGGCTATACAAATCAGCCGCAAGTGTAATTCCGTAACGATTTACAAAAATTACTTTTTTATGTTCAATATCTACACTTTTTTCAAAAGTTTTATCCCACTCTCTAGTTAAATTTAAATTTTCCACAAATTATTCCTCCTTTATTTTATAAGTAAAAATTCTACTCTAACATTTTTATTATTCATAGCTTTTTCTAAATCTCCTACATCATCTATACTTGCTATTTTTGTGTAATTCCAAGTATTCGTGCCGTAAAATATTACAATATCTCTACTATTGTATAAAAAAATATCACCTTTTTGACTTGTAATTTTCTTATCATCACTAGCTATACTTTGACCAAGAGAACCAACTTTTTCAAAACCTGAATAATCTTGCATATCTATAATGATAGGTTTTTCTTTTAATAAATTTATTAAGTCTCTAACAGCTACATTGTTTTCTAATTTTGCTGTGAAATTAAAATTATCTATTTTTACATTTAATTTTAAATTATCTATTTTTTTATTCATTTCTATTTTTTCTTCCGAATTATTATTTGAATTTGTATCAACTTTTTTATTGAAACTGTGATTACAAGCTGACAATAAGAATATTGCAATCAACAGTAAAAAGAATATCTTTTTCAAAATTACTCCTTAATATTTTTTATAAATCTCGCAGGAACTCCGCCGACAAGAGTATTTTTCTCCACATTTTTTGTAACAACCGAACCAGCTGCCACAACTGCTCCATCTCCTATTTCTACCCCTTGGCATATTGTAGAGTTAGAACCAATCCAGACATTTTTACCTATTTTAATTCTAGAGGCTAGCATATTCCCTCTTTTTTCAGGACTAAGTTCATGATTAATTGTTGCTAAAACAACTCCATGACCTATAAGACTACCATCACCAATTTCAATACCTCCTTGGTCCTGAAATTTACAGTCGGCATTAATAAAAACATTTTTACCTATTTGAATATTTTTTCCGCAATCTGTATAAAAGGGAGGAAAAAGAACAAAACTATCATCAATTTTTCTTCCTGTTAATTCCTCCATTAAAATTTTTATCTCTTCTTGGCTGTGGTATTTATTATTTATCTCCATAGTAATTTTTATAGCTTCTTGAGATAAATAATGCATATACTCATGTATTTCAGAACCCGCTTTTATTATCCTATCCTGCTCCATATATTCTAAAAATTTTTCTAAATTCATCTTATACCGCCTTGCTCCTATAAATAATTATAAAATTTAAAAATAGAAATAGCAAATACCTATATATTATATCTAGTTATAGTAATTTAGTATTTCTTATGTTATAATAAATTAAATATTTTTAGGAGAATAAGTTATGGAAATTAGAGTTTTAAGATATTTTATAGAAATAGCAAAAGAAAAAAATATTACCAAAGCTGCCAAAAATTTACATGTTACTCAACCTACAATATCAAGACAATTAAAAGACTTAGAAGAAGAACTACAACAAAAATTATTTAATAGGCTAAACCATAGTATACAGCTAACCACAGAAGGAGAAATTTTTTACAAAAGAGCTTTAGATATAATAGATATAGTGGATAAAACGACAGCAGAATTTCATACAATGAATAAATTTAATGGGGGAGAATTACATATAGGTTGTGCAGAATCTTATGGAATAACTACTATTGCCAAAACAATAAAATCATTAAATCAAAAATATCCGAATATAAAATTTCATTTGTATAGCGGCAATTATCAAACTGTTACAGAAAAATTAGACAAGGGAATTTTAGATTTTGCCATAACTGTTCAGTCGGTTGACACTTCAAATTATAAGTACAAAGAACTACCCTACAAGGATATATGGGGAATACTAATGAGAAAGGATAGTCCTATTGCTAAAAAAGAAAAAATTACCATTCCAGAAATTGCAAACTTACCCCTTATTATATCAAGACAAGGATTTTCTGATGAAATGCCCAACGAACTAAAAGAAATGAAAGATAAAATAAATATTGTGGGAACTTATGACCTTCTATATAATGCAAGTCTTTTTGTAAAAGAAAATTTAGGTTATGCCCTGTGCTTTAATAAGCTAGTAGATGTTAGCCAACAAAGCGATTTATGTTTTAAAGAAATTGAACCCCGCTTCTCATCGCCAATGAAAATAATATGGTCTAACAAAAAATTACTTTCACAATCTGCTTCCTTATTTTTAGAAGAACTTAACAAAACTATATAATTTACTAAAATTTTAAAACTCCAGACGAAATACTTAAGAAGTATTTTAAAAACTCAACTTAGCTGTCTTTATAAATGTTTTATCACATATATTTGACAATCCTAGAATTAAAATTTTAAATTTTCGCAAATTACAATAGTAAGTTAGCCACCTCAGGCAAGTCATAAGGACATACATAATTAAATAATTTACGTGGATAACGATTTATCCATTGTTCAACAGCCGTTACTTCGTTAGGAGTAACGGTTGTT